>CALAYS010000076.1 GCA_937895515.1 uncultured bacterium | reverse complement strand
AACCCCCTTGTGTGGTTCGAACCTCCAGGTCATTTCTTTTACACCAAACAATCCTCCAAGTATCTTTGCTATCTCTTCAATATAATAACTTATCTTATTTGGAACTGTTCCCCCGTTTGATTTTGGCCACCATTCCACTATAAATTCAGTATCAGAAAGAGGTTCAGCAACAATATCCGCTTCCATCATTCTATCTTCAAAGGCCTGATTAAATTCGTCTCTGAATTTTTTATTATCTAGATAATCTCTTAGTATATCAAGATTTTTCTCGGATTCATCATCCCATTTTTCATACTTTTTTATATTTCCCATTATATGAATTTAAGGCTATTTTTAACTCTTTTTAAAGATTTTATCTGTTTGGAAAGACTTGGTGTTACCTTCAGATCCTTTCCACCCATATTGGAAAACCAAAGATCCCTTGCCTCCTCCGGAAAATTATTAACAGAATCCTCCAATGATGGATCTTCCTCAACAGCTCTTGCTATCATCGCTAGAATGGTATCATCATCAAATTTATAATCATCAGCAATGGTATCTAAATTTCCTTGAATCAGATTATCAATAATCGATTGGTAGGTTTCATCAACCTGCTCTGCCATTATCCTTTTAAGGTTTGGGAATTTCCTTATATCCTTATTGAAAATGTAATTTGCATCTCTGATATCCTCGATTATTAATTCTATCGTTTTCTCGAATATTTTTTTGAGATCCTCTAAATTGGCAGTATTATAGAAAACATCAACTTCCATATTACCGCTTTCTGAGAATTTACGCTTGACGTCATTGTCATTTGTATAACCTCTTAGTTTATCATCATATAAGAGATTGATTACTATTTTATCACTTACCACGTCTGGTGTTATGTCGCATTCTGTATTTTTTTCGAGTTCTTTAAACTTAATTAGGAATGTTCTAGGTAGATTGAAATTTATTTTTAGATTTTTAGGGTCATTATTCTTTCTATATCCCTTCACTATATGAATTGTATACCTACCGTTATCAAAAGATGATTGTTTATTTCTATGCTCTTCCCATCTTTTGATCATAGGTATTTCAGATAATAAATTTTCAAGCTCGCTATATGAAGTATAATCTATTTCCTCGTTAATATCCCACTCTTTAAACTTTTTCGTCGACATTATCAATCTTAATTTTTTTCTTTCCTGCAGGTCTTATTTTTTTTACCTTAACCTCCGCTTCCTGATTTACAACGGTACATGTATTTATAACATCTCCATTGGCAGGCTTCAATTTATGATAAAGAGCTGCTATTTCATCAAATGTTAGATTACTTTTTTTCCCGTTTATATCAACAGTACATGAAACTACATTTCCTTCAACGTATCCCTTTGATGAATCTATTCTATCAAAGCTTCTTGAAAATGGTCCATCTTCATCAAATTCTCTATTTGTATAATAACAGGTTTTATATGTTAATAATTTTCTAACTGTATCCAAGCTTAAATCGAAATTTAACTTTCTATCGGCAGCGCTTTGATGTATTTTTATCATCTTTCTAGCAACCTCAAGGTCACTAATTTCTTGTTTTTTATTCATTTAATTTTAATTTCTACTTATTAATTCAACATCCTCAACATCCGTATCATCCACCGGTATCTTTAAAGAAGCTGTGTAACTTCTTGAATCTGATGCCTTGACACATTCGGAATCCTCCCATGTATAGTATGGATTCTCCCTGATACCTTCATATGATACATCAAAATCACCATGTACTATCTCATCACCATTCCAGAATACGATTACTAACTTGTCATCGGATCCAGTTTTTGTCCAATATATGGAATCGGTATCAGTACCAAATCTTAATATCGCAAATGTCGTAGGCCACCATATTTTGGATACATCTGGATTAAAATAGAAGCATATAGTTTTTCCAGAATTACATTTGACCAATATCGCTCTACCATATTCTCCATCCCTATATGATTGTTCTCTGAAATTGATTTTGTCTACCAGGTCTAGAGCTTTTTTCTCTTTATCTGAAAGAATCGGACAATATGCATCCGGCGAGTAGCCTTTATTCTTCAGAAATATAAACAGTTCACTATAAACCTCATCCTTATCCTTGTTAGTTATATCAGATAATTTGAGATAAGACCCATTGAAATCTGTTCTATCCCTGCTATATTTTGCATAATGTCCATATTTATCATACTCAACCTGGTCCATTATATTTGGATTTATACTCTTAAAATATTCATCAGCAGCTTCGTATACCTCTATCTCCGTTGGTGTTATTTTTGAATGATCTTCGAATAATTGGATATATTTCATTTATGTACTTTTCTTTTACTATATATTCAAACAAAAAAAAGGACCAGTCATTAACTGGCCCTTTTATCAGAAATATTTTTATTAGAATCTATAATTCACACCAAGTTGGATATTGGTAAGATCTGTTCCGAATTCATAGTCGCCACCATCAGTGTCATAACTAAGTAATCCCAATTTTGTTTCAACCGAGAAGTTCTTAGATAGAAAATAATTTAATCC
>CALAYS010000075.1 GCA_937895515.1 uncultured bacterium | reverse complement strand
TCGATTTTATTATTAATTCTAGTATTTACATCAAGACAGCACTAGATATTAAAGTACATAAAACTAATCAAGCATGATAAGATCGTCTGAACATTAACTACAACACTATAAACTAATTTTGCTCCAAATAAACCTGTTGGATCATGGTCTCTCATTCTATACTGGCAAGTTACCTTAGCTACGACTTTAAATAGATTAATATGATTCTGTGGATATGCTTGAAAAATTATACAAAATCAATTAACCCAATTTTAAAACATTCTAATAGTCGTTCACTTCCGTTCAAGATCATTATAAACTCATACCTGAAGAGTATCGCAATAATTATCATCAATAAATGCGATTTAGATGTGAAATGATATAGGCAAAGCTAGCCAATGTAAGAGAATTAAAAAAAGATATCCTAGACAAGATTAAATTATTGAATGAGAGAAAAGAAGTCAACACAAAAATTTTTAGGGTCAGAAAACAAAGATCCCTCTGTAAACTAGACAGTCAACAGATTAAAACACCAGAGAAGCCAGAAAAAAAAGTTGAGGCGAGGTCAAGCTCGGAAAAGAAGCTCTGCTAAGAGCTGTTAAATCAAATGGAAAGAAAGAACACAAAATAGACAATAAAATTGCCAAAATAATTCAAAAATATGATAAAAAAATCAAATAAGAAATGATTAAACGATGCAAATTTAATTATTTATAAAGTATAAGATGATAGATATTTATTTGAGCTTTGCTTGCGAAATTAATTATTTTCTTCCTCGATGTCACGGTAACCCTGTCATTAAGACTATGTCTTATTACTCCCTTCGATATAAATAATAATAAATACCATTTGATTTTGATAATTTGAAACAGTGGGGACTTGAGTTTGATAATTTCCTAACAATTTTCCAACCATGGCTATCCTAGGATCCAATAATGATCTTTCGTCAAGTCATCACGAGAAGACATAAAACAAATACAGAAATTGTTAAAAGATCAAATCATGATATAAATTGTACATTTTAGCCTACCACCAGCATAACGAATAATAAACTCAAGAAAATAAAAATGACAATCCAGCAATTTCGATGCAAGGCTTAAAAAGCTAGAATAAAAGATGATATAAATATAGATATAGATATTTTGATATTTTGGTATATAATATATGTATTTAAATAAGATGAATAAAAAATATAGGCCTGATCGAACATAGATGGAAGTTGTATTGAGAAAGAAGGCGACATGAAGCGAGGAACAATATAATTTAGATTTTTTTGTAATAAAATTATTAAATTATTACATTTGAACATGCGTAAGGCTAATTCGCATAACTCTTCAATGCACAACAATTATCTGCAACCAGAGCATGAAGATCTTTTTTCTAACCTTCAAGTTACCTATAGGAAGCAATATGATACGCCAAGGTTGGATTCAACACTATCTCCCAAAACCGTAGATAACAAATTTGCTTTCCTAGAGGCAACTAATTATACCAAGCAGCCAAAAGAAATCTAGTTTAGCCATCGAAGTCCCAAAGCTAGAGATTTTCTACGTCATACCACTTATGTGTATACCAAAGTTT
>CALAYS010000074.1 GCA_937895515.1 uncultured bacterium | reverse complement strand
TTCCACACCGTTAAAAATAATATTTTTATATCCAACCATAAACTTTGATTATCAACATACCATGTATCTAATTCAAATTTTTGCTCCCAACTAATAGCATTTCGGCCATTAATTTGAGCCCATCCTGTAACACCTGGCCTCACTTCATGACGACGTGCTTGATCCGCACTATATAAAGGCAAATACTCCATTAATAAGGGTCTTGGCCCAACCAAACTCATATCTCCCTTTAATACATTCCATAATTCTGGTAATTCATCTAAACTCGTTGAACGCAAAAATTTGCCAAAATCGGTTAAACGCACTTCGTCTGGTAATGGATTACCTTGACTATCGACTGCATCTAACATTGTTCTAAATTTGACCATTTTAAATGGTTTACCGCCTAAACCTGGTCTCACTTGTTGAAAAAAAATAGGAGAGCCTAATTTTTTATTGACTAAAATAGCAACAATCACAATGATAGGACTTAATAAAACTAATGCTACACTTGCCGCAAAAATGTCAACTATACGTTTAATCATACAAACCACTTAATACTTTTGTCTAACTGAACAACATCACTTATGTAAAAATTAATACATGAACTAAAAATATCTATAACAAACAGAATACCGAGAGTATTGATTTAACACAATCAAAAAATAAAGTTATGCAATTCATTGATAGATTTAGGGCAAATACACTTAATCCTGCTTTAAGTCGTTTAGATAGGTGAACTATGGATAGAGACTTTGATCGTCAGGTCATAGAGCTACAAGTGCATGTTGCTACTTTAAATCGTTTCACTAATTTGGGTACGCCAGTGACTAAACGTCTCTTTTAACTTATTTTTTGGAAGTAATCGGCAGTTATTGCTAAATGGTAATTTGTGCAAAAAAGCCGCTTTGTACTATAAATCACTGCACCGATTAACATCACCCATCATTTCTTCCTCCAAAAAACATCTTCTTCAAAAAAATTATATGGCTTTATTGCATTCAAAAATTCATGAAATGCCTTAAATTTCTGATTTTTTGGTATTTTTTTTGAAAAATTTAAATCCAAATTTTTATATAAAATCTTATAATATCTTACTATATCAGCACTAGAAATATCATATCCACAAGAACTATGACAATACTCTATATATGAACTCTCTATTTTTTTATAAAAATCATTAATAATACCATAATACTCTTTGCCATAATAATTATATATATATTCTTTATAATAAAACTCAGCATCAGCTTGTGGATTCCATAACATACTTGCAATCATATAATTAGAAACTCCACACTTTTCAAAATCATCACAACCATAAATATAAGCCCCCTTAAAATTATTTTTATACAAATTATGAAAAATAAAATTTATTATACTAGGAGCAGGTGGAACAATTATCCTTTGATCTACACTTTTAACCCAAGTTGGCAGATCATAATAATAAATATCATACCCTTGTTTTTTAGCATTCTCACCCCATAGCTGAACCAAATACAACCAATCCTTTCTAATATTTTCTTGATATAATCCAAAACCATATGCAAAGGATGGTGCCAAAACTAAAGAAATATTAGGCATTATATGAGGAATTCCTTCTGAAGGAGGAAATAAATAGCTAGCATATAAAATACCGCCCAATTTATGATTTGGATATTTTTCATGTACTATTTTAGCGACATCATTATAAAATTTTAATATTAATTTTGTTCTAGATATTTTTCCATTTTTGTCAGTCTCTAACAAAGCTAATGCCTCATGGCTTTCGCTCCAACCTAAACTACCATCAGATGGCGATAAAGAATACCATCTTCTATTAGGCTGTTCATCAAAAATCTTAATAATTTTTTTTGCATATTCTTGAACTAGATATGGATTTGTAGTTTCTAGCTTATACTTATTTCCAGCAATATTGTTTTTAATATTAGCAAACCATTCTGGATGTTTATCATATAAAGCTATTGGTATTGTTGAAGTCCAAGCATGATATTGCTCCAGTGGATATGGTTTTAATAACAACATTTTTCTAATCCACTTTTTAGTCTTTATATTATTACCAATATAACCTAATTCTCTATAAAAAAATGGAGGATCTTCCTTAATATAAAAACTAGAGTTCCAATTTATTCTATTTTTATTACAATTATTCGTCTCATTGAGAGATATATTATAATTAGAGTTAAGAAATAATGATATAAAACGATATATACCATTAGAAGTTCCTTCAAATCTTCCTCCCTGTTCATTTAAATGGCCATCTAGAGTATCATTTCCATAAATAAATATATTACCTTTATAATACTCAATCACAAACCCATCACCATAATTTTTTTTATAAACATAATCTAATACGGGAACCTTTCCTATATATATATTATTTTTATTATGAGCATTTTTTTTATTACGAAAAACTTTTATACTCGTGCAGTTCAGCAGTTCATTATAAAGCTCCGAAACTGCATATTCCAATGATACTGAACCACTATCATCATAGATGATATTATAATAATCCATGTTGGCAAATGCTTTTGCTTTTAAAAAAAGCATATAGAAGACCATTAAAAAAAAGGATTTAGCGATATTAATAATCATTTTTTCACTACTAACATATTAGATTATCATAGAATTTTTTTAACTTTTCCCAATAATCTCTTTGCTGAAAGCGGTTAATAATTATTTCTCTAGAATAATCACCCATATTAGTCAAAGTTCCTCTCAAATGTATTGCTTGCTCCATCGCCTCTTTTAGTGCATAAATATCTTTAATAGGAACGAGCCAACCATTATGATTATTACTAATAACTTCATTACACCCATTAATATCTGTGGCTATAACAGGAACCCCCATAGATCCTGCTTGTAATATTACATTTGGAAACCCTTCTCTATAACTAGGCAACACTAATATATCTGCTATAGCAAGAGCAGGCCGAATATCTTTTTGAAAACCTAAGCTATAAATACGAGAACAATTTTTAATATAATTTATATCTTCTTCATAAATAGGTGCTGTTTTATCTAATTCTCCAACCAAACACAAACAAACAGTCTCAGGTAATAATTTAAATGCCTCTAACAACTCATGAATTCCTTTATCTTTATTCAATCTCCCAACAAAACAAAATAAAAAATTTTCATCACTTAAATTCAATTGCCCTTTTAATCTCGTAACAGCTAATGCAATTTCTTTATTATTTCTATCAAAATAAGCAGTATCAACTCCTGCTATATTTCCATATCCTATTATATTTAATGGCTTAGTTGTGATTCTAAATTTAAGTAAATCTTTTTTTACACCCTCGCCTTCAGGAATAATTGTAGTTGCACAAAGACAAATTAAACGATCAATTAAGATCAATACCCTTTGCATAAAACCTTGCTTTGAAGGAAAAATTAACCCTGTAAATGTATGGACTCTAATTGGAACTCTAGCAAAAAAAGCCGCAATCATTGTAACTAATCCAGCTTTGGGCGTGTAAGAATGAACTATATCGGCTCTTATTTTTCTTAATAACCGAAACATTCGCCAAATAGAAATAAAATCTGCTAATAGTGATATCCCTCTTTGCATTGGAATTGAATAAAATTTAACTTTTTCATGTTTTATAATATTTTCTACTCTACCTACATCAGGCGATGACACTAAACGCACATCAAAATAATTCGATAAGAAAGCTGGTTGATTACGCAAGATTGTATCTAAAGTTTCTGGGACTGTTGTTACAATCACTAATTTTGCCTTATTCATAATAAAAACTCCTTTAAATACTCAAATAAAAACTTGCATAATCCTGTACAATTTTTTTTATTTCATAATTTTTAACAACCCTATCTCTAGCTGCCATAGATAATTGCTTTAGCTCAATTGATGATAAATTCAATAAAGAAATTATAGCGGCTGCCAAAGCCTCTGCATTTCTGGACTCAACGACTAAACCAGAATCACCAATAATAAATTCAACATCCCCAACGTTTGTAGCAACACAAGGAATACCGCAAGCCATAGCCTCGCCAATGACATTAGGAAAAGCTTCCATGTATGACGATAGACATGCAATATCAAAAGCATTATTAATTGCAGGAATATCTACTCGCTCTCCTAGCAATAAAATATTTTTTGAGATATCCAGCTCATTAATCCAATCTATCAATGCTTGATTAGAAACAGTAATATTTCTACCCACCAATACAAATTTTATATTAATATTTATTCGTTCTGTAATGAGTCGTACAGCTTTTAGAAAGGTATAATGATCTTTGGCTGGGTCAAAACGGGCAACTAAACCAACAACTTTACAGGACTTATCAATATCCAACTCACTTCTAATCTTATTTCGTAGTTCTATACTTGGATAAAAACTATCTAACTCAAAGCCATTAGGTATCACAATTAATCTAGAATTTTGAAAGCCGATTTCTTTATGCTTATTAAGACTCAAATTGCTATTAAATAAAATACCATCTACTGTTTTTGATAAAAAACCATTTAATTTTATAACAATTCTGGTATTTTTTGACTCCAAGGAGTAATCATAGAAAGTATGCCTAACACCAAAGTATAATTTTGATTTTTGCGCAGCTATTTTTTGTGCGAACCAAGCTAATAAATTAGCATGATACATCCATCCTTGAATAATATTTGG
>CALAYS010000073.1 GCA_937895515.1 uncultured bacterium | reverse complement strand
GCCCAGGTGGTGGAACGGATCATTCACTTCGTGAGTAAAGATGCGATGGATATACGCGGATTCGGGGAAGCCAATGTGCGGAAATTCTATGAACTCGGATTATTAAAAGACATTCCATCCATATATATACTGGATTTTAATAACCTGAAAGGAATGGAAGGTTTTGGTCAAAAATCGATCGATAATCTTCAATCAGCAATAGAAAATTCGAAAAAACAGCCGCTGCATCGGCTTATTTATGCGCTTGGTATACGTCATGTAGGAGAAGCTACTGCTAAGACTTTAGCTAAGCATTATAAAACATTAGATAAGCTTATGCAAGCTAGTTTAGAAGAGTTATCTTTATTGCCAGATATTGGCATTGTGGTTGCAAGCTCAATCAATAATTTTTTTAAAGATCAGCATAATATAGCAATCATAGCTGAATTATTACGCTTGGGTATTACATACGAATTAAACGAACAAGTTAATGCAACTAATAGTAATTTATCTTTATTAAATAAAAAATTTGTAGTAACTGGTACTTTAGCAAATATCAGTAGAGATGAAGTCTATGCATTAATCGAATCTAATGGTGGTAATATACAATCTAATGTAAACAAAAATACTAATTATGTTGTAGTAGGAGAAAATGCTGGCTCAAAATTAACTAAAGCAAACGAATTAAATATTCCAACTCTAACACTAGAACAATTATACAGCATGCTCAAATAACGCTAAAAATATAATATTAGCCTATTTAAAATTTTACACTAGTGTTTACTACACATTAATTACAGATTAACTATAATGCACCCTTATAATCGGACACACAGTATAGAAACAAGTTAGGTTAAAATATAGTATTAACTTGTTTATAAAGGTGTAAAAAATGGCTAAAAAAACTAATTATGAGGGTGGATTTAAATTTAAAGTTGCAGTAGAAGCCCTTAAGGGCGATAAAACTTATGATGAAATTGCAACTCAATATGGTGTAGCTAAGTCATTAATTAGTAAGTGGCGAGATGAATTAATAAAAAATGGACACAATGTCTATAACAAAGATTTGAAACCTAAAAATCAAGAATTAGTTGAGCAAAAGCTATACCAGCAAATAGGTCAGCTCACAATGGAGGTGGATTTTCTAAAAAAGTTTGCAAGCAAATACAATCTAATTTGAAACGTAGAGAGTATTTGCAATTAAACCATGACGTTAGTGAGTTACCAATTAGTAAGCAATGCGAATTATTAGGTATATCACGTAGTGGGTTTTATTATGAATCCAAGGCAGTAGATGAGATTGATTTATGCACTTTGATTCATCAGATATGGTGCGATGACCAAAGTAAGGGCTATAGAATGATTACGGCTGATTTAAGAGAGTATCATGATATGATAATAAATGCCAAACGAGTCCGCAGAATAATGGGTAAATTAAAAATTATGGCTATAATTCCAAAGAGGAGTTTGAGTAAGAATAAGAAACCACAATACAAGTACCCATATTTGCTAAAACAATTGCTTGTTGAGCGTGCAAATTTGGTGTGGTGCACAGATATAACCTACTTAAAATTACCTTCAGGGTATATGTATTTAATTGCGATTATTGATGTTTATAGTCGTTGTATATTAGGGTACGAAATAAGCAATAATTTGGAGGCTGAATTTTGCATTAATTGCTTAGAGATATGCATTGCTAAATATGGTGTACCTGCAATATTGAATACAGATCAGGGAGTACAATTTACATGCCATGCATGGATAAATAAGCTCAAGGAACACAATATTCATATATCTATGGATGGCAAAGGTAGATGGGCTGATAATATTTGGATTGAGAGATTTTGGCGTACCATAAAATATTGCAATATTTTTATGCATGGCGCCGAAACTGTTGGAGAGTTAAAATTATTGGTGCATAATTTTGTACAATATTATAATGAGAGGAGATTACATTCTGTTCATAATTATAAAACCCCAATGAGTATTTATAAGCAGAGCATTATGGAAAATAAAAATAATTTATTCCAATTTATTTATCAAAAAAATAATGAGGAAAAACTAGCGGCTTAAAGTGTTTCTATAAAAGGTGAAATTTTTGTCTTGACAATGGGGCGCATTATAGTTAAAATATTTATACAACTATGATGAATTGAAACCACTAAACCCAATAGAAAAATAAAAATAAACTGTAAAAATACAACCTTAGTAAATATCATTATAAAAATCAACTGAGATCTTTAGTAAGGATGACTGAAAAAAAGCAGATACTATGGTGCAAAAAATATTTGGAAAAATGTACAATATGAGTGATAGTCTCATGCACCTTTTTTGGGCGGCGCGGAGGTCCATTCAGGGCTCATCCCCCATGATTTGTTGGGTTCAATTCCCAAACGCCGCATAACTCGTATGGCGGAACTGGTAGACGCGTATGACTTAAAATCATATCCTGCGGGGTGTTGGTTCGATCCCAGCTATGAGTAGATGACTGAAAGTTTTATGTTAAGAAAAAATAAAATATTTAATAAAAGTAGATATTCTAGAAATCGACAATTAGCTCGGGTAATTTTTTATTTTGCGTTATATATTAATATTTTAATTATTTACGGTGTTTTTTACGTTATGTATGGCTTAAGTATATACCACGGTCATTACTGGGCTATTTTATTTATTTGCTACGCATCTTTTTTTTCTACTATCTTTTTAAGGCATATTTATGCATAATGAGTGTGTATAGTGAGTATGTTTACAAACTTTTATCAAAATAAATTTTATAAGTTTTTTAAATCGGGAATGCTTTTTGACTTTTTTATTAAAAAGGTTGTTTTTTATAGTTTACGGTTTAATTATATTGTAGGAAACGCACTTTTCTCAGAAAAATATATCGTTGAGCAAGTTTTTTTAAGAACATTTACAAATTTGCGATCCAGCTGAAGAGTTGTATCTCAGCTTATGAATGAGTTTACCTACTCTGTTATTAGCGTATTATTATTAGTAGTATTAATATTTGTTATATTTATTTAACATATGAGTTTACACGCAGCAAATATGATTAGTAACTATATGTACTTGATAACGCAAACAATGAATTCTTCTGTTTTGGGGTTTTTGTTATTACATGTCTTTTTGGGGGTGTTGTTAACTTCTTTACCGCAAAAGTCAAAAAGTGTTACAACAAAAAACTGAATTTTTTTTTACTTTTTAACTATTAACGCATTTTTGTTGCTGGTAACTTTATATAAATTTTTTTTAGCTAATCAGTTACTTACTGTAACTTTCAACAGTATTAATATCTATGGGGATGTGTCGCTTTTTAGTGATACTTTAACGTGTTTGGCCCTTAGTGTAACAGTTGTGAGTTGAGTATACTTAAGTGAGCGTTACTTATTTAAAGTAAACTTTTTTAGTTTTTATTTTTTTATTTTTGTTGTTTGTACTATTTTAATGGTTTCATCCACAAATTTAGTACAAATGTTTATATATTTTGAATTTATTTTTTTACCATCTTTATTTTTTGTCTACCAGTTTGGTTATTCTAAAAAAGTAACAAAATCTATTTTATTTTTACTTACTTGAACTTTAACAGGTTCGTTTTTAGTTTTAATGGCTTTGGCTTACTTATGGGGGGTTTATGGTGTAGTAGATTTCGAAAGCCTTAGACTTTTAAAGTTTTCATTAATTGAAAATACTCTGTTATTTATTTGTTTTTTCTGCGGATTTGCAGTTAAGATCCCGTTGTGACCCTTTTACTACTGATTAATCAAGGTTCATGTGGAGGCGCCTACCGGTTTCTCTATATTTCTTAGTGGGTTTTTAGTTAAAACTGCTTTTTATTGTTTAACTTTTTTTTATTTTATTTTTTATTCTCAAACTCTTAATGTTATAGCTTTAACAATGATTATGTGAGGAGCTTATGACGCTTCTGTTAGAATGTGAAGCTCCCTTGATATAAAAAAGCTTATTGCTTATGCGACAGTACAAGAAATGAATTTAATCGCGTTATTTTTAGTATTGTTAGCCAATATTAACTTATCTATTTTAAATTTATTTTTATTAGTCCACGGTCTTTTATCTGCCTTATTTTTCTTTTTAGTAGATCAAGTCCAAAAGCAGTTCGGGTCGAGAAATTCTATTTTAGTTAGCGGTCTTGCCGTTTTTACGCCACTTTTAGTTTTAGCTATCTGGTTAGGGTTACTAATCTTCAGAGGTTTTCCTATTTTTGTGAAATTTTTTGTTGAGTGAGAGCTCTTACATCTATTGTATAGCAACTTTACATGATTGGGTATTTTTTTTTTTTTACTTTGTGCCGTTTATGGGGTATTAGGTTTTAGCAAAACTTGATTTGGTGTTTTATACGGCCAGCCAACGGGGAGTGTTGTACTTTTTGATTTATTAAAGAGAGATTTAACTACGGCGTCTTCACTAATATCTAGTCTTTTTGTTTTAAGTTTTTTTTTACCTTTATTTTAGATGGTTGGTGTTTTAGCAAAGACTTTATCATCCTTAAAAGCTTATATCATTACAGCTAGAATCACTAAACTCTATGGTGTTTACGTAATATTTTACACTTATGTAGTAGCTTGTGTTTTGTTATGATTTTTATTATTTGTTTGTATTAACGTTTGGTAAACTTATGTGGGGGGCATTTCTAAATTGAGTATTAAACTATCACGTTTACTTATTTGTGTTTTCCCTAAGTTTACTTGTGATATTACCACTCTTACGAATTAGCAGCAATAGGGTTTTGTCTAAGGTTATACTTAGTACAGTTTTTTTTTTAATTAGTTTTATATGTTTTTTTTGACAACGATTTTCTACGCTTTTTTTAATGACTTCACAATTTTTTATTTATTTTTTAGAAATTTTTTTATATTTTAATGGTTGGTGTTTTAATATGTTTTTATAAGTCTGATGATCGACAAAAGGTGTTTAAGATATTCCCACAAAAGTCAAAATATGCGAAGTATACTAGTTTAAAGGATCCGTACTTAGTTTGAGCACAACCAAAACCTTTAGAAACTTTGGTTATGCTTGATATAGATGAATCAATAGATTTTTATACAGAAACAACTACTGGATCTAATTTTCTTCATTTTTCCCTACCTAGTACAAGTCATTACTTTTTTTATTTATATTTGAGGATAAACTCTGCTAGAGTTTACACACCTCTTGATTTAAGTTATATAAAAGAGCTTAGATCTTCCTCTTTAGTATCCTCTTGTTATTTTTCTTCTTTTTTTCTAGTTACTCATACAAACCACACAGCTTTTGACTCTATTAGTACTATTTATTCGGCTTTTAATTGAGTAGAGAGAGAGGTCTTAGAGTTTTTTGACGTATACATTTGGGGGTTAAGGGACAGCCGAAGGTTGTTGACTGATTACACCTCTCTTAACATAGATAATTATTCATACAAAACAACAAGCTATGACGGTCTTACACAAAATTTATACTTTGACTAATAATAAAGGGGTGCTACATTGATTGTATGTGTTTAGTTTTTTGTTAATATGTTTAGTTAGTAGCTTAGCTTTTTTAAATAAGAACTTATTAGGCATGCTTCTTATTGGTGAGTTCTCTTTAGTATTAATGTTTTTAGTCGGTATAGCTATGGGTGCTTATTTAAATATTTATTATATTTTATTGTTTTCCTTTTTTTTATTAGTTTTAGGTGGTCTGGAGTTAGCTCTAAATATGCTCTTACTATTATTATAATAAGTGTTACGATTTTTTCTTAAAAGACGAACTGCTAAATTACAAAGAAAAAAATTACTTAAATTATACTCTAGTTTTCGTTACGCAACAAGAAATATTGCTATAAGACAAGAAACATTGTTTAATTCAATGTTTAATATTACGCTCCCTAAAAGGCAACAATTTTTTTCGATAATAGACTTAACTAAAGATAAATTTATTGGATTTAGTGCAGGTAGACTACTAAGTGTATTTGGGAGAAAAGCTAAATTTTTTAAACGCAACCCTAAAAACGCAACAGCTATAGCTTTGCAACTTAAGAGTTCGTATTCGTCTTTTTTGCGTTTTATTTATCTTTTTTATATAAAAAATTTTAATAATCGTCAATTTTTTTTTTTTAAAAAATTTATGGGTATAGTAAGTCCACAGATATTATACCTTACACATAGGCAATCATTTATTCCTAGATTTTTACCAAAAAGACGTATTAGAAGAAGAGTGTTAAAAGCATTAAATAATCAGTAGAAGTTGCTACTGATCAACATCTGTTATGACTTTTTATTTACTGTTTTGTGTAGTTCATCAAAACAACCACTAGATTACTTTTTTATAAAAAGTTTAAACCATGGTATTTTATATTGATTACAATGAGAAAATTCCTTGCTTGTGTATTGGGTTTAATGCCGATTCTTGGATTTTGTAAGGATTATAAATTCAGGCCGGATAGTATAAAATTCATGGTGAATATTGCAGCTAAAAATCCGTATACAGGTTATGGGCAAGACCCTTATTTTTTAGTGGGTGGAGGAATAGCAATAGCCCGAAATGAGTTCTATATTCATTACATGAGGGGACCTAAATGGGGGTATGAAATTGCAGATATGCAAAACGGAATTGCGTTTCAGTATCTGTATCGTTTTAAAAAACCCTATTCCAGAATCCGTTTAGGATGTTTTTTTGAATATGGTAGAGGTAGATTTTACTATAACTGGGGGGATGGAAGTAGCACTATTGTAAGATTATTTGTTAAAAAAGCAATCTTCACAGGACCGGCATTTGAGTTCACACTTTTAAGAAGCCGAATTGTTGATTTAAACTTGAAATACAATACAGGAATATTTTTTTGGCCCTGGCCCTTTTCATATCAGGCTATCGGTTTAGATGTTTCATTTAAATTTAAGAATTAATATGAGCTTGAAAAACATATCCTTTTTTCTCCTATTTTTCCTTGCATACATTTTAGGTAATGCACAATTCAACTATGTTAGAAAAGCAGACTTTCAAGAAGCAAAAGCAGGACAACGTATTTGTTTTGATTGCTGGATAGGAGAATGTGTAACTGTTCCGAGTTTATAAAATGAAACAAATATTCTTAAAAGACCTTTCTAAGCATCTCGATAAAGAGATTGAGATCGGAAGAGCACACGTCTGAACTCCAGTCACATCACGTTATCTCGTA
>CALAYS010000072.1 GCA_937895515.1 uncultured bacterium | reverse complement strand
TTAAATGGATTATCAGACCAATAGTTAAGTCCCAATTGACTTTTAAATAGGAAATCTTTCTCGAGATAAGGATATTTATTAACCATTTGTAACCACATAGGTTTAACTAGGATTTCTTGGAACACCGATCTAAGTCTAGATATAAATTTATAGAATCTTATTTCCTCCTTATCCAATCCCTCGACTCCATTCGAATATGGTGATGTGCTACCTCCGTCAGGATTATGAAACCTCGATGGTGGAACCTTAGATTCCAATATAAATTTATCAAAGAAATATGTTAATGGAGCAGGGTCATTCAAATTTGGTCCCTCTGTATTTATTGGCTCGATAGTCGGTGTTCCATTAACACCAGAAGGCATAAGATAATTCTTATAGAACTGTATCTTTGGTCTACCGTCAACAGTAAGCTCGCCGCTTTCATCATTTAACTGTATGTCTTCCTTATATACGCTCATAAGTTCCCCCAATGTTTGCATACCTTTTTGTTGGGATTTTGTACCTATAGGAACAGTCATTTTAAGTTTAAATGAAGCATTCATAACAGACCATATAACTCTAGTATATTCTATTATCCTCAATATATTATAAGGTCTTATAAGTCTCTCGATATAACTAACCCTTGATATTGAATTACCCTTGGCGTATGATATGTATATTATTTGGGGATCATATAGTACCCTTTTCTTCTTTGGGTCCTGAGGGTATTGTGTCCAAGTACTAACAAAGCTTCCATCCAATTGCTTCTCCACACTAGGAATAAGAGTTATCGGATCAAGTTCCTTAAAACCGACTATCTTCTTACCACTGTCATCATATACGATTTCAAATGCTAGAAATCCGTCTATAATAAACTGTCTAAAATATTGCCATGCTGTTATATCATCAGAAAATCCCCATATATCATACAGATTCTTATATACATCATATAGCTCATCCTTTACCTTCTCGTTTACGTCAGTAAGATCTATAAAATCCGGATATGCAAAAAAATTAGCGGGATCGTAAGTTATTGCTTCATCACATATTGTATCAAGAACCCATTCAACCTCAGGATTAAGAGAGAACATTCTTAAAAATTCTCGCTTACCTTTATAATCCTTATCGAAGTATCCTATGAATTGTCTGGATGTTACATCTTGCTTAGCAAGAGCCCATAGCATGCTTTCGTCCTCTACGTTCGATTTATTCTTATTAAGAAAAGCTGCTTCGGTTACACCGACAGCCTGTGAATTTCTTATAACCATGTCATCATACTTCATACCAAAAGTACTAAGCTTTTTGACCGACTCACGTATTCTCTGTATTACCGGAGATTCCGATGGTTTATTATTATCTACAAAACCTGCCATTTAATTTATTTTTTTGATATTTATATATCGAGATTAATGCTATCTACTCTTGAATAAAAAATTTTCGTCAATAACTCCAAATCTATATCCTCTCTTATCTGCCCATTCCTTAGCTGCTTTGAATTTTGCTTGGTTGGTTATCCATATTTGCATATTTCTATTATATGACTTGAGCTTAGCTAAAGTCATAACACCTTCCATTATGGGTTTAATCGTTTGTTTTTCTGGTTTTATCTCTATTATCCATTCCTGTTCACTATTATCTTCCTTTAGGACCTTTATATAAAAATCAACATTATAGTTATGGTCTTTTTTATCAAGAGGATTGTAATATGGTATAACAACCGGTTCAGAGCTCCATTTTAATATGGATTCATTTGTGTCACAGTATGTACAAAACCTATATTCCCAGGAAGATCTATAGATAATATTATGTATATCACCTATATACTTATCAGGATTCTTAGGATCATATTTACCAGATTTATATTCACCATTAGGTTTTATCTTCTTGATATCTGGCATAGTCTAGATGTTATATGAATTATCATCACCAGTTATATAACTAAATGGGATCGTTACCGGATTTTTTGGTGGATGTAATTTCTTCCATCCTTTGGCAAATCCATGCTTAGCTATCTGTGTAAAATAAGCAAATGGATTGTTAGATTTTTCCGGATTGAATCTATTCCAATATTTACATAAATCTTCCATAGCAAAAGCCATGCAATCCTCTCTATCCTCAGGATCCTTGTATGACATTTTCTTAGATATACCTTCAATCATAAGATTGAACATATCTATAGTTGCTGGCGTTAATTTTCCAGCATTCTTCGATTCAATAACAGCTGCCATTAGCTCGCTATTCTTTACATAAACTTTTGCCATTAATATTTTATTATATTTGGGTATTTAGTATTTTAGTTATAAAATACTAAAAGATTTCATCACAAAAAAAAGAATGCAGTAAAAAATACTACATTCTTCTTAATTATTGTTTATCTTCACCGGAGTCATCGTTTTCTTCGTCGTTAAGATCCTCCGTTTTACCGGTAGGTGCCTTTGCGAATTTACCCTTCATGGATTGAATAAAAGATTTACCAGGTTTATTTTGATTTTCACCTTTAGGTGCGAAATAGAAGTTGCGACTTAGTTTTTTTTTACTTCCTCGGATTCATCAATATTGTATCCAGATTTATAAACTTTAGAATCCTTAGCATCGGATGCATCGAATTTTAAAACCCCATTCTTGTCACCAGGAGCAGAACTAAGATTATTTTTCCCTAATTCCTTACCGTTTTGTTTATTACTATTACCAGGTGCTTCCGCTAGATTTTTCTTAGTGTTAGCATTTTTACCTTTATTCATTTCATCATTACCAGGGGCATCAGAAAAATCAGGATCAGTAGAGCCGTTTGTTAATTTAGATTTACCCTTTTTATCTGGTGCATCAGCTAATGATTTATTTTTTACATTAACCTGTGGAGCTTTTTTATCGTTACCTGGAGCTTTAGAATAATTAGTTTTAGGTGTTGAATTCTTTAAATCCGCCTTACCCTCATTCATTGTTCTATTATATCCATGTAAAGAATCACCGTCCATGTCTATCTTTTCGTTATCGTTACCTGGGGCTTTAGAAAATCCATGCATTCCAGCAAGTTTTTTTAACATTTTCTTTTGCTCGCTTTCAGGTAAATCCGACTTATTGAGGTTATTAGATTCTTTAACCTCACCAGAATCGTCATTGTTATCATCAGCAGCTTCAGCATTATCATCAGCAGCTTTATTTAGTGCTTCGTCAAGATCAGCAAGCTCGTTTATCTGATGATCTGCAGTTTTTCCACTATCTAAAAGAATAGTGTATCTACCAGATGATCCATCAATAGATATTACTTTACCTGTTTCTCCTGATTCTTTAACTTTAACAAAAGATCCTATATTAAATTTCTGATCCTCGAATAAATCAGAATTTGGTAATAATGTTATATTCTCTTCTACTTTCTGTATTTCGATATTTATCTGATTCCATTTAGTTTTAAGAGTTTGTAGTTCTTTCTCCAACATTGAATGAGCAACATTTATCTCCTTTGAATTCTTATATAAAGGATTAGATTCCATAAGTGTTTCAACCTTATTAATCTCACCTTCAATTTTAGAAATATTTTCAAGAATCTTATTTCTATCATTAATCATAACAGATTTAATTTTAGATTCTCCATCAAGAAATTCTGTTAAACCTTCTGAAATATCATATCTCATAAAGTTCTTAACAAGTGATACTGCTTGAGATCCATTAACTTCATATAGCGAATTTTCTCTCATAGCCTCATTTATTTTCTGAAGATATATCTGTCCGTTCCATTTGAAAAGGTTAATAGCAAGGCCTTCATATACATAGATCGGAAGAGCGTCGTGTAGGGAAAG
>CALAYS010000071.1 GCA_937895515.1 uncultured bacterium | reverse complement strand
TGTTCATGTTAATTTCATGTTATGTATGTATATATTGATGTATATGTGTGTATATATAGAATATCGTTAGTTGTATGCATTCTAACAACTACAAAACAATCCGCAACATCGGGGGTGGTAACTTCGGCCGTGTCGACCTGGTCTACAACACAACCACAAGCAAACAATACGTAATGAAAGTACCCTAAACACACTAACACAGAAATTAAAGCAATCATAGACAACAAAACAATCAATACAGAAATAAATAGAAATAATGCGTAGTTTATGTCATCAGTATGTTATCAGATATTATGATAATTTTGAAGATAATGATGGTAATGTTTGTATTATTATGGAATATGCTGAGAATGGGGAATTGGAGAGATATCTGAATATGAGGAAAAATTGTAATAATCCATTGAGTTAGGATGAGGTAATGTAATGGTTTATACAAATGTGTCATGCTATTAAGTATATACATGATCATAGGGTACTGCATCGGGATCTTAAATGTGAAAATATATTCATATCTGCTGCCAATTAAATCAAAATTGGTGATTTTGGGATCTCCAAAAATATGAAGGCTACTTTTGATATGGCTCAGACTAAAATTGGGACACCTTGTGTTATGGCACCATAAATTTGGGAAAATAAAATGTATAATCAAAAATCTGATATTTGGAGTTTAGGTTGTGTTTTATATCAAATGATGACACTTAATCAAGCATTTTAATCGAAAAGTATTTTTATTTTTATTTCGTTAATAATATGAAGGTTATTATTTTATAACTTGATTTAAATTAAGATTATGATTAATTAACGTTTGTAATAAATGATAGATATATAATTATTATATAATTATACTGTCATGATAATCGTAAAAATATAATACCCGTAACTACTTTATTATTTATAATTTGAGAGAGCAAATTATAAATAAAAATATTTATATGCTGACATTTCACCATACAAAATAAATTTATTAATTAACCATTTTGTAAATTAATATTGATTGAATTGTATGTTTTGAATACGGTGGATAATTTATAATTTATTTAATCGGGTATAGTCGAAAATAATATTTTCAAAATAAAATGTTAGCGAATCCTGCAGATAGGTATTTTATCTTTTCTCATTATGGTTTAATTATTTTTTACGTTTGATAAACGTAAAAAATAACATAAGATGATATTTATATTAAGCTTTTTCGTATTTTTTAATTTTTGACTTTATCAAAAACGTCATTTTTAGCATTTTTGAAGTTATTTTATCGAAAAGATGGCGAAAAATGATGTTAAAAACGGTTGACTTGTTGGTCTTTTTTACCAAGTAAATTCTGTTTCATTGAAAAGACGAAAAATAAAAAACTTTTAGATGCATTTTGACTTTTACTTTTATAACTTTTTTCGTTCAAAGATAACATTAATTAGAGAAAGGGAGCTTCACGCGTGAGAAAACCCCGGGGTTAATAAATTAAAAATAAGGGGCGTCTTGATTTGACTTTTACTTTTTAAAAAATGGGGTGCGCCAAGTCAATGGAATTAAAAAGAGATTCCATTTTTGAAGTCAAAAAGTAAGTTTAAAAGCAATAAATTAGTGCTTTACGTTAATTTAACGAGAGATGAGAAGTATTTTTTAAGAAGACTTTGATCTATGTCGTTATTTATAAGCTGTATTATCTCATCAGAGTTAAATATTTTAAGCGGAACTTCAAAATTATGCTTTATAGGCTTTAACTTTCTCAGAAGCATTCGCTGATATTTTATTTTCGAATCTTCTTTCTTCCATTCATCTAGATCCATTTGAGACGAATTAGATGGCCTTTTCGAAAGTCTTCTAATATCTTGTTCTTTTTCAGTATCATTTAAGTCAAATTCAGGTAAAACTTCATATTCATAAGTTTCATTAACAAAAAGGAATGAAGATTTAACTCTATACTCATGTGGTAATAAATAAATATTGCGAATAAATTCGATACCATTTAAGATTAATAAGTTTGGCTTTGGTGATTGGTTTACCTTTTTGGCTTTTGATTTGGAGATAATATAAACATCGTTATTCATAAAATCATTAACTTGTGAGAAAAATGTATCTTTCGGAGCTATTGTAGGCTTTGGTACTTGTGTTACTATAGTTTTAACTTGTAAGTCTGCTGTAGAAGTATTATATCCGTGTATAAATTTAGGTAACATTCCGAAAGATTTATATTGAACTTGACAAATTCCCTCATAATGGTTATAAAGATAATCTCTAAAAGATGAAAAAGAGCCATCGTCTTTCCGATTAATCACGTGTAGAATAGATAAGCTAGATGTATTAACATGATCTAATGCCATTGATTCATACGACTGAAGTATTATATCTGAAGGAGGAGGTTTGATTAAATGAGCAAGTCTACTTGAGCTGCTTAATATTGATTCTATCTCGGGTTGAGACATTACTTTTTCAAATTTATCTGGATCTTGTCTATATGTTGCTGGAAAATCTCTTATTTCTGATGCTGGAGTTGACCTAACATTTACTTTCTTTGAAGAATGAATAGTAATACCATCGTTCCACATAGACTTATCCTCTTTGCTAAAAGAGTCTATTGCGAAATCTCCTGTTTTTCTATGATAATTATAAATTTTATGATGGATATTACCTGATCGATTTACCGATCCAATTATATTTGGATGTGTACCATCCGTAAGATCAAAAAGATTTGAAGCTCTAATCTTTTTTGAAGGAGGATTCTCAAGTTCAATGAATAAATGACAATGTCTATGTAAAAGTTTACTAGTTTCATTCACACCAGAGTAATTAATAATCTCGATGCTATGATCAAAATCCGAAAGTTTTTCTTGTAAGTATTCCACTAGATTCTTAATATTATCAACATGTCTAGGATAAGTTAAGTATATATGTTTCGATTGAATAGCAAAGGATTTTAACGAGAAATAGTCAGTATGTAATATACATTCTGCTTTGAGTCTTTCTAATAGGGTAGACATTTTACTTATACAGTTTTTTTTATTGTATAAGTAAAAAAGTAAAAGTAAAAAAGAAGTTGTAAAAAGGAAATGAGTGGAAGAAAGGATTACGATCCTCGAGAAAAAACTCTTATTAATTGCAAAAGTTGCCGAAAAGACTTAGAAGCATGTCGTTTTAGAATTTACTACTATACACTTAAACCTAGGGAAGGATATGTTTTCTTTCAACAGAAGAAAAGATGTAAGATTTGTAAAGATTGCAGTAAGTCTGCACGGGAGATTAAAGATAAGATAATGGAAGATTCTTCTAATGATGGTTCGGTTGTTAGCGGATGGTTAAGCGATATTGATACCAATGTCAAATTAGATGAGATAGAATCCACTTGATAGGCAAAATTTGCCTATCTAAGAAACCTTGAAAGATCCAATACTATATTTCTCCTTAAGGAATTCATGATCAGCAATATCTTTGACCTTTGAATCCGGATCATTCTCAGGAGAATAATTAAGAAGAAAGGATGCAAACAGAGGCGCAGTTTCATGAGTCATTGTTTCTTTGAAAGTATTAACAATTAGGCTATCTCCGGTAGGAGACAAAGAATTAAATCCAACTGTGACTTCTTTATCTTTGTACTCCACATATTACTATCTTCACCAACAGTCTTCCTCATTTAGAAAAACTCATCGTCGATCGATGGGACATCAGATTCATCGGTAAAGATAAAACTATTGAAAGAAGACTTAATGGTGAATATCTCGAAAAATTAGTTTCAGACAAACAAGGCAATCGAGCATGGCTTCAAGAGTTTTGGAAAACAGATCCTTATTATAAAAATATCCCACTTCTTATATTCGGTTAGTCGAAAAATTTCTCAACTAATTAACACTTTTAAGTTTTGCGTGGTCGATTTTGATAAGGCCGACCACGCAGAATTTTGGCGTGGTTTTTTAAAATACGCTTATTTTTTATTTCTATGAGACGAAAATCTTATCGTGGAATATAATTATAAAAACTAATTATTTTGAAAAATCTTCACAATTCTGCGTAGTCGGGGTGGTCTGTTGGGGGAACACTTTTTCTCGACATCTTGAATGAAAGCTTGCCTAAATGCAAGGTAAAAATATATTGTAAAAATAACACAGTTCAAAAATGCGTGGGTGGGGGAAGTACTATATAGGGGGTCCTGGGGCCCCATGAGGTCCTAAAAAAGCCAAATTAAACATTTAATAATTATTTTTTCGTATTGTTTATCGCTTTCAGTCATCTAAAATGTTTAAAAAATAAAAAAAGAACGTCAAAATTACCTGTAATACTTGGAAACTTTCTTTTATTTGATTTCTTCACAAACCTCTATCAGTTGGAACATTGCGGCCAAGCGGCCGCTCCATCTACCCAGGAGTGCTATATTTGAATAGTAGACTCGAAAAAGTTTTAGGCCAGCTTTGATGTCGAGTGAGAAAATCCAAAATAGTTTATTTTGGAAGACATTTAAATCTAAAATTTTTAGAAATTAAGGCCCTGGGTTATTATTCAGAAGGCCTTTATTTGAGTAAAATAGTCGACAACCGTAGGTTGGCGAAGCCAAAAACTTTTTCGACTAAAAATAAAATATAGCTTAAATCCATTATTTTTGGGAAGTTATTT
>CALAYS010000070.1 GCA_937895515.1 uncultured bacterium | reverse complement strand
AGCATGTAAAGTATTTTAACAAATTATTAGTGGTGTGGAATATATACATAGGTTAAGGATTGTACATCGGGATTTGAAATTAGAGAATTTGTTGATGGATTATGATAAAACTATCAGAATTGTTGATTTTGGATTATCGAATACTTATAAAGTTTAAGAGAGATTAAAAACTGCATGTGGATCACCTTGTTATGCTGCACCATAGATGATTTAATCAAAACATCCATACTAGCCGATTATGGTTGATATATGGAGTGCTGGTGTAATACTATATGCTATGGTATGTGGATGTTTACCATTTGAAGATGAATAAACTCCAAAATTATATAAAAAAATATTATTTTTAGTATTACCATAGATTTAATAAATTAGTTTAATAAAAATGGGTCGGCTTTATATACCGACCCATAACTTTTAATAGGCCTTAATTAAGGGCTACTACTTCGGCCACTCTTTAGGCCAATCTTTTGGCCAGAAACTCATGTGATTCATGTATTTCTTCTCCTTTCTTCCCTCATCTCACGAGCAGAATTACTACGTGAAGGAATATTTGTGGGCCAAATATCCGCTACAAAGAACATTGTGTATATATCTTTTGTTACTATTATACTAGCACACTAGTACACTATGATGCAAGGGGTGGCTGTGGAAAACTATAAAAACCGAAAAGTGAATAAAAAATCCCCTATTTAAAGGGGGATCGTTAAATTAGTTTTGTTTTTTAGATTTGTTTTATAAACCCACGGGCAATTAAAAAACCGAGGTTTGAAAAACCTGATTTAAGTGGTTCTTCGTTGTTTATATTGATCAATATATAATCTTGATCAATAGTACTTGATACAACAATTTTTGAATCTTTTTGCACCAATTGGTCAGCTTCAAAAGCTGAACCTTCTCCGCATCCTGAATTTTTTTGCAACAAAATATCTTTTTTTGCAACATAGTTTGTTTGTATAGTTTTCATGATATATATTTTATATTTAATATAATACTAGCATACTAGTACAATACTATACAAGGGGTATTTGTGGAAAACTAATTCCCCTATTAAATACAAAGAAGTCCGACCTCGAGTAACATGAGAGGTCGGACTTCTGAACACAGAATGCTATTTAGCAATAAATGGTAGGAACCCCATAAATCTTGCACGTTTTATAGCTTCATCCATTTTGCGTTGGTTTTTTGCTGTAAGGTTTGTTTTATTATGAGAAAGTATTCGAGCATTAGGAGCTAAAAACTTTTTCAATAAATCAACATCTTTGTAATCAGCATGTTTTAAGTTGTTAGATGTAAAAAAATCTTGTTTCATATATTAAAAAGGAATATCTTCTAAATTATTATCTTCTTGTGGATAGTCAATTGGACCAAAATCATCCATTCCGTCTTGTGGCATATCATCCCCTGATTGGTTAAATGCGCTTGGGCCTGATACCCCCATTTCACTACCATTAGTTGTACGTGGACCAAATTGGAAACCATCAGTTACAATTTCTGTACGGTATCTTTTTGTACCATCTGGACCATCCCATGAACGAGTTTGCATACGTCCATTGATCATTAGAATGTTTCCTTTTTTCATAAACTTGGCGATAGTTTCGCCTTGGTTACCAAAAGCTACAACATTATGATAATCAGTTGCTGTTTCTTTAGAACCCGCTGGGTTTTTCCAAGTACGGTTTGTGGCAACAGTAAATGTTGCTACTTTGATACCACTTGGTAATACTTTTAATTCAGGATCACGAGTCAAGTTACCGATTATAAGAGCTTGGTTATAGTACATATATTTTATATAAAATTAATTATTTTCTTCTTCTAATGGAACAATTATATCATCATTAGCAATTTCAGCATCCATTATTTCATCTTTAGGATCTTCAACAAGAGCGTCAATTTCTTTATCAACTACAGCAACATCCATTTTTTCTTCATCACCATGTTTAGATGTTCTCTTTTTTGTTGAAACAAAAAGTTTTTTAGGAGCCATTGTGTTTTCTCGAACAGTTATGATAATAAGTGAACGAAAGATTTCATCAATAGCGTCTATAGCTTTTTTAAAGGCTTCAACTGATTGTGTGTCAGTTTCGAACTTTATCCAACCAAAATATGATTTATCATACTTTTGTTTTTTATTGTTAACACTTGGGTACATTGTGTACGCAAGCTCCATACGCTTTGGAGATTCTTCACTAATAACAACTGCCCCGTACGAGTCGAGCAGATCTTTTATTTTATTAACATACTGTGGAACCTCTTCCTCCGCAAGGGTTGGGATAAGGTGGTAGCCAAGCTCGTAGACCTTGACTAGCATGTCTTCTTTATTATTTTGCATGTGTGTAATATAGCAAAAAAAGCTTTATTCGTCAATACTTATTCCAAAGACTCTTTTTATGTTGTTTAAGATAGTATTTTGTACTATTTGTGGATCCAAGCCTTTGATTTCGGCTATTTTTTTATAGATAAATTCTACATACTGTGGGTAGTTTGTCTGCCCACGATATGGCACTGGGCTGGCAAAAGGCGCATCTGTCTCGGCCATGATATTTTGCAGCGGAATTGATTTAATTACATCATCATAATCCGATACGAATGTAATTGGCCCATCAAATGACATAGTCCAGCCTTTCTCGACTATAATTTTTGCTATTTCTGTATCCCCTACAAAAAAATGGAAATTTGCATGACCAGTAAAGTTTTCCTCTTCCAGTATTCGAATGGCATCCACATATGCATCCATACTATTTGCATGCGGCCGAGCATGAATCATCAAAGGTTTATTAACTTCTTTAGATAAATTTATATGCTTTATAAAAAGTTCTTTCTGTCTTTTTATTTCAATTTGTTTTTCATCTTCACTTCCCTTCAATCGAAAATAATCCAGTCCACATTCCCCTATAGCTACGACTTTGTCATTCTTTGCAAGTTCTAAATATTTATCATAATCAAAAGCTTCATCTGGATTATCGTTAGGATGCTGGCCAACTGTTGCCCATAATATGTCAGGATTTTCATTTGCAAAATCAACTGCTAATTTAGATGTATCATAATCTACACCCACAGTAATAGTACCCATGCCACTTTGGCGCATAGTATTTATTATTTCATCTTTATTTTCCAACAAAGGCGTTAGATTTAGATGCGAATGGATGTCAAAGTAATTTAGATTCATAGTATCTTTTTATGTACCCCCACCTGACCTCCCCCTTTGTAAGGGTGAGGAAAAGTTAAGAAGCTTCTAATATATTTATAATCTTATTAAGTACGTTATCTATACTAACATTTAATTCATTATTCCAGAAACGTAAAACCGTTATGCCTTTATATTTTAAAAAATCATCTCTTTCTTTATCGTAATCTTTATTATTTAAATGTTGGCCCCCATCAAGCTCAATTGCTAACTTGTTCTCTACACAATAAAAATCTATTATATATGGACCACACGAATACTGTCTGGAGAATTTATAACCTAACTTTTTTCTTCGTAAATTAGCCCAAAGAAAAGATTCTTCTTCGGTTTGATTTTTCCTTAGCTCTTTTCTTCTATATTTTAATTTAGGGTCATTATGCAAAAATTTCATTTTATATTTTAAATCATGTTTTAATATTTCTCCTCACCCTATTTTAGGGGGAGGTTGGGTGGGGGTACTTATTCCTTTCTTAAAAACAATGGCTGTTCTGGTTTTTTGTTAGCGCGGATATATTGTTTTAGTTTTATGTTAGTTTCGGGCATTACAGGGTTAAGCATTCGAGCAATAGTGTATAATTTAACAACTAAATCACTAATTAAAACTTTACCTAATTCAGGATTTGTTTTAATTACTTTAAAAGGTTCAGTTTCTTGGATACTTTTATCAAGTAGGCTAATTTCAGACCAAATATATTCCATAGCTTTACTAATTTCAAATGCTTCTAAATAATTAAAGAAAACTTCAGGGATAGAATGCTCGGGAATTTCGGGACATTTATCTAAATACTTTTCTGAAAGTGTTAGTATCCGTGACGCTAAATTCCCTAGCCCGTTTGCAAGGTCTGCATTATACGAATTTTTAAACCTCTCCATTGTAAACGGACTATCTTCAAAATTACTAATTTCTTTAAGTAAAAAACATCTCAAGGCATCGGTACCATATTCATTTACAATGTCTCTTGGGTCAGCAGTATTACCTAATGTTTTAGACATTTTAACCCCACCATCAGCAGTAATAAAACCATTAACTACAATTTGATGAGAATTAGGAACCCCCGCAGCTATTAACATGGCTTGCCACATTGCAGACTGAAAACGAGTATTATCTTTACCACAATACTGGGTTGGTGTACCATTAACCCAATATTTTATAAATTGCTCATTATTAATTAAATCATCAAGACTATTGATATCTTCAGCATTTAAACCTGATGATTTTAAAAATGTTGAAATATAGTTTGTTAATGCATCAAACCAAACATACATTACATGATCATCATCCCCTGGTACTGGAACCCCCCAAGACATTTTTGATTTTAAACGAGAAATAGAAAAATCTTGCAAACCCCCTTCTATAAAACTGCGGATTTCATTAAGTCTAAATTCTGGAGTTACAAAGTCAGGATTTTTATCATAAAAATTAATTAATTTTTCTCCGAATTCAGAATATTTGAAAAAGTAATTTTCCTCGTTAATTATTTGAAGAGGGATTCCTGGATGGTCAGGACAAAATCCATCCACTAAATCTGATTCGGTTTTTTCACTTTCGCAACCAACACAATATTTGGCTTCATAATTTTTTTTGTAAATATAACCATTCTCTTGTACCTTTTGCCAAAAAACTTGAGCTAGTTTTTCATGAACTTTATCAGTTGTTCGAATAAAATGAACATCGTCGGATATTCCAAAAATTTTTAATTGTTCGGTGAATACACTAAACCCAGCATCAACAAATTCTTGAGATGAAATACCTTTTTCTACAGATTTTTCATATATTTTAGCTCCGTGTTCATCTGTACCAGTATTAAAATATACATCAAAATCTTTGATTTTTTTATATCGTGCAATTGTATCAGCGCGTACAAATTCCAAAGCATGCCCCATATGTAGTGGCGCATTAACATACGGCAACGTAGTTGTAATATAGAAACTTTTTTTCATTGTATTTTTAAAATTAATTATTTTCAGTTAGTTTACGAATGGAATCCTTTTTAGTTTCAACATCATTCATAATTTCAAGTAGAAAAATTGCTACCGGCATAGCTAATATTAGCCCCCAAAACCCAGCCAACTGTGCTCCAATAAGCAAAGCCAGTATCACCATTAATGGTGAAATACCAGTCATTTTTCTATTAATTAGTGGCAATAGAACATAACCTTCTAATTGTTGGTATAGGAAATAAAACAAAAGAATAATAAGCCCAAGCTGCATTCCACCAGTAGTAAAACCAACTAAAACCGCTGGAATTGTTGCAAACATCATACCAAAAGGAATAAGCTCACAAATTAATGTTAGTAAAGATAATATCAAAGCATATGGAACATGCAAAATTGAAAGTACCGCAAAAGTAACAACAGCTGCAAGCAAAGCCAACATCATTTGTCCACGAATCCAAAGAGAAATCTTACGACTGGATCTACGCCATAAACTAACAACATATGTCTCATATTTAATTGGCATTATAAGTTTTAAGAAAGATTCTATTCCACCTTCTTGAACAGATAGATAAAATGATAAAACAAACATTAATACCAAGTTAGCCAAGCTACCAAACAATGTTTGAACTGTGCCATAAAAAGCTCCGGAAAAACTAGTAATTAAAGCCTTGGTACTACTAGCAACTTGGGATACTGGCATTTGGGTGCCAATATTATTTACAAATAAATTAATATTTTTAATTAAGTTTGGATCAATAATTGCATGGAGCTTATCTTGAGGAACATATTTACTAAGATTTGTAAGAGCATTTGAAAGTTCACCAAAAAGAGTAGGTACAACAGCATAAACCAACGCACCAAGCCCAACAATTAACAAAAGAAAAACTACAACCACACTAAGAGTTCGAGGGATTTTATATTCTTTTAATTTGTCTGCAATAGTATCAACAAATGTTGCTATAACAATTGAAACCAATAGAATAAAAAGTAAATCTTTAATTTTAAATAACAAAAAACCTAAACACAAAAGCATAATTATGCGCAAAATAGTGCTGGTCGTTATAGTTACATGGACTGGTTTATGGTCTATATTCATAATGATATTATACCATATATGTTAAAAATATAAAATCTAACTTAAATTATTTTTTTTAGACTATTCATGTTTAATTTTATATGATCCTTGGGCCCAATTGAACCAATATATAAATTATCTATTGTAAAAATCTTTTTAGCAATATTTATAACATCCTGCTGTGTGATTGATTCGATTTCTTTTATTTTTTGGTCAATAGTTTTAACATCATCATCTAGTAGTAATTGTGACCCATAAAAATATGCTCGGGCATCGCTGGATTCTAGACCCAATTTACTCATACCAGTTAAATAATTTTTAACTTTTTGAAGTTCAGCCTTATCAACCTTGATTGTTTTTATTTTTTGACATTCTTCAATTATTTTAGTAATTACCATATCAACTGATTCTTTAGTTATACCACTGGATATTAAAAACCGTCCTGAATGGGTATGTAAACTTTGCCCAGCTGTTACATAGTAACAAACCCCAAGCTCTTCTCTTAAAAGTTGGAAAAGTCTTGAGCTCATACCACTGCCTAATACTCCGGCTAGTAGTCTTGCTGATTTTGTTTTAATATCCCCTTTGGGATAACCACCAAAACCAATAACAGCATGAACTTGGTCAGTATCTTTAGTAATAGTTAAAATCCTGTTTTTATTTTCTTCAAATTTAACTTTTTTTAATTTTTTAATTTTTTTCCCAGTAAAATTTTTAAAATATTTTTCAACTTCTTTGTTTACTTCAGTATTTTTTACTGGACCAGCAACAATAATTACAGTATTTTGAGGATTGTATTGCCGAGAATGATAATTAACAAAATCATCACGCGTAAACAACATTACAGATTCTTTAGTACCTAATATTGGTAAACCAGCTGGATTATTCCCATACATGAATTTTTCAAACCGCTCGGCAATAACATTTTGGGGCATGTCTTCGTACATATTTATTTCCTCGCAAATTACGCCTTTTTCACGCTCAATTTCATCCGCAGGAAAAGTAGAATTTAAATAAACATCGGCAATAATGTCGACAAACTTTTTCCAATGCTTGGCGTCACCTTTGGCATAGTAGCCAGTTATTTCATGGTCAGTAAAAGCATTTGTTTCAGCACCTAAATTATCCAGCTCGACTAATATACTATGGGCTGTAGGGCGCTTAACAGTCCCCTTGAAACACATATGCTCAAGAAAATGTGATATCCCAGCTTCATTAGGCTGCTCATAATCAGAGCCAGTATTGACCAAAGTCAAAACTGTTACAGTTTCAGACTGTGGCAATGGTACCGTCAAAACCCGCATTCCATTTTCTAAACTATGTATTTGAAATTCCTTTTGCATATGGGGATTATAGCATATTTAAAAATAAGAAATTATTTTAATTATTTGACATAATTTCATAAAAAATGTATTTTAAAAAGAAAACATGAAAGTCTTAGTTATAGTAAAAAATGACCAATATGAATTAATAAAAAATCAAATTGAAGGATTAAAAGATCAAAAATTTGAAATTTATAAATTTAAACCAAAATCCCAAAAAAAAGAATCGACTATTCTTGAATTAGAAGAATTATGCAAAAAAGAAGATTTTAGTATAGCATTAGTTGGTTATTATTTATTTTGGGGTAAATTAACCGGAGAGAATTTTATTGAGACCTTAAAAAAATATAAAATCCCTACGATATTATCAAATATCTAGGATTTTATAAAACCTAAACCCGACGTTTAAAAAGCGAAGGGATTTTTTTATTATATAAAATACCTTATTATTGCTATAAGTGTGACGGTTATCCAGAATATCTCCAAAAATACATTGGAATAGTTTTTATCAGCATACACACGTATTCCTAATAAAATACCCGCTAAAAGATTAGGAATAAGATAATATAAAGAATTTGCATTAACTACCCCAAAAACATTAAGCATATATGTTGCCATTAGTAGCCCCGTCCCGAGCCAACCAAGAAGTTTGATCAGATTCATAAAACAATTATAGCACACCTCTCCCCAACCCCTCTCCTTGTAAAGGTAGAGGGGCTAGCTACAAAAGATTAAATCTTATTTTTTCTAAAACTTTATCAATATCATTTTCAATTTCACTATTCCAAAATCTTAAAACTTTTATTCCTTTATCTTTTAAATAATTTGTCCTGTCTTTATCATAATCTTTATTTTCTTTATGATCATTACCATCTAACTCTATTGCTAGCTTAATACTGGGCGCATAAAAATCTATAATATATGGGCCGATAGAATTTTGACGTTTGAATTTAAAATTAAAGTTTTTTCTTCGTAAACATTCCCAAAGTATTTGCTCGGCTTTTGTGGAGCTTTTTCTCAATTCTCTTCTTCTGTCTTTAAAAATTTGTTTATTGTTTAACTTTGTCATTTTGTTCGGCTCCCTCTCCTTTACAAGGAGAGGGAAAAAGGGAGAGGTCTGTAGTTTATATAAAAATTATAGCACAAATGATATAATCAGTTTATGAAGATTTCAGTATTAATTATTGCCCATAATGAAGAAGAATGGATAAAAAGGTGTATAGAAAGCATTTTAAACCAAACCCAAAAACCCGATGAAATAGTATTGATTGCTCACAATTGTACAGATGGGACTATTAAAATTGCGCAAAATTATCCTGAAATTAAACTAGTGGAATATAGTGGGCCAGTTGGTATACCCTATGCGAGAATCAAAGGCTTTGAAACTGTAACTGGAGACATAATTTGTTGCACCGATGGCGATGCTTGGGCTGATAAAAATTGGGTTAAAGAAATGGCTAAAACTCTTCAAAAAAATAATATTCTGGTTGGTTCATGGGTTAAATTTAAAGGAACTTTTTGGGGGTATCTTTCAAATTTATCAAACAAATATTTTTGTACAAAAAACAAAAAACCCGAGAGATGGGTTTGGGGAGCAAGTTTTGCTTGTTGGGGTAAAGATAAAAATTTAATTAAAGATATATTAGAAAAAAGTATAAAATTATCAAAAGAATTAGAACTTAAAAGAAACCCTGAAGATTATTGGATTGCATTATTTATGAAAAAATATGGGAAAATTGAGATTACAAACAAAACATATGTTAATGTCCAAACAAAAGAATTATCTAGTAAAGAACTAATAACTAGAAGTAAAGAAAATATTCAAGGTGGAAATAAAATAGAAAATTTTATAAAACAAAATCATTTATAATTTTGTTAAAAATTCTTAATACTCACTATCAGTATCTTCTTCGTCATCATCAGTTGATGAAGTAGTATCAGTATTTTCTTCTAATTCATCTTCATCACTTGGGTTATCTAAATAATCATCTTCAAACTTCATATTACTTAAACTTATCTTGTAAATAATTAACTAATTCACTAATTGGGATTCGCTCTTGGTCCATTGTGTCGCGGTCTCTGACTGTTACTGCATTGTCATTGATAGAATCAAAATCATAAGTAATACAGTATGGTGTACCAATTTCATCTTGCCGACGATAGCGTTTACCAATGCTTTGAGTTTCGTCATATTGGCACATAAAATAATCTGACAAATCTTGGAATAATTTATTAGCTGGAATAGAAAGCTCTTCTTTTTTAGAAAGTGGAAGTATTGCAACTTGAATAGGTGCAATTTTTTTAGGAATTTTTAGAACAATCCGGCTATCGTCACCAACGGCTTCTTCGGTATAGCTTTGGCAAAGTACAGCTAAAAATAGCCGCCCAACACCAATACTGGATTCAACAACATGCGGGATAAAATGTTCTTTTGATTCTTCATCAAAATATTCTAATTTTTGACCACTGTGGGTACTGTGTTGAGTTAAATCATAACTACCTCGGGCATGGATACCTTCTAATTCTTTCCATCCAAATGGATATTTGAATTCAATGTCATATGCTTCTTTAGCATAGAAAACTAAATTATCATGTTTATGCCATTTTAGATTCTCAGGTTTTAAGCCCATATTAACTAATGCATCAAATCGGTATTGTTTAAGCTTTTCATATTCGGACATTTCTAAATCAGGCTTTACAAAATATTGCATTTCCATTTGTTCAAATTCTCGAGTTCGAAATATAAATTGCCGTGCAGCTATTTCGTTACGAAAAGCTTTACCAATTTGGGCAATACCAAAAGGAATTTTTACATTTGTAGTATCAAAAACATTTTTATAGTTTACATAAATACCTTGGCAAGTTTCCCCGCGTAAATATGCTTGATCACTACCGTCATCTGTAAAATCCCCCAAGTTTGATTTAACAAGTAAATTAAATCTTTTAGCTGGAGTATATTCATCGATATCATAACCAATATTTTTTAAAGCAATTTTATTTTCAGCAAGAAGATTATTTATTTCTTCAATTGTCATTTTTTCGTCAGCCATTATACCAATCTCTTCTAAGATATGGTCGGCTCGAACGCGGTTATGGTTTTTCTTATGCTCCATAAGTGGGTCAGAAAAACCCCCAACGTGTCCAGAGGCTACCCAGATTTTAGGTGACATAAAAATACCACTATCCAGACCGACAATGTCGGATCTTTTTTGAACCATGGTTTTCCACCAATAATTTTTTATATTATTAGCTAACAAAACCCCCATTGGACCGTAGTCATATACCCCACCAAATCCACCATAAATTTCACTGGATGGGTAAACAAAACCACGTCTTTTAGTAAGATTAACTATTTTTTCGAATAAATCTGTATTTTCTTCCATTTGGGTATTTTAGCACAAAACTGTTTATTACTGAACCACAATGGCATCTTTAGATGTACCATTAGTTATTCTAGTTGTAATGTTATTAAAGCCAGCCTTTACGTCTTTATTAGAGAATAAATCAGTCCCACTAAACCGAATATTTTGTAAAATTTCCGGAGCAGAATCAACTTGAGAAAGTGAAGGTGAAATAGAAATTTGAATACTTGCTGAGCGTGCAGGATTAGTATTACCAGCACCGGAGACAACATCACCCAAGCTCCAAACAACTTCTCTGGTATCAGGATTATAAGTTACCTTTTCGTTTTTTGTAACTTTACCAACCCATTTTGCATAAAATGGAATTTTAGCAACAAGCTTACCACCGGTAATATCGTTATGAGTATTATTAACTGAAAGTTTAATTTGATAAACTGTTTCCTTTTCAATTTTAGGAGGCAGTTCACCATTTGCAAAAATTGTATCAACTTTTATAGAAGGTTCTGTTGTAACACGCACAGTTGCGTTTTCAATATTTTCTAAATTCTGGGTAATGTTATTACCATCATCTAAAATACCTGAAAATGATAATGACAAATTAACTACTGGTTCTTTAACTACAACTGGACCATCGATTGTTTTTGGCATTACTCTAAAAGTAAAAGTTAACCGGCCTTCTTTACCCGGAGCAATGCTACCTAATTCGGGATTTGTATTTTTGTCCCAGAACATTTCATTTTTAGCAGAATCATAAAATCCTTCTAATGGTAATATTGAAGCTTCATCAATGGCTTTGCCTTCGACATGCAAATGAAATACTGGTGCTACAACAGCAACACTACCCCGGTTTCGATAAACTAATTCACCAGATATTGAACTATCTGGATTAACGGCTATTGTTTTACCTTTTTCATTACCAAGTAATAAATATGCATCCAATATTGGTCTAGCTAAAGAAACAACATGGGTCCTTGATACATAACTAGTTTCAATATTTGTGCCACCAGAATCTTTAGGAACTCCAGCAAAAAAACGGAAAGATCTTTCATCGCCTTCTTGAGAATTAAACCTTCCTGTAACAGTAATATCTTCATAATCACCTTCTTTTTGAGTTTTCAAAGCCCAAGTACTTACATTAAAAGTTGGCTGGCGAGACATTGATTCAACATTAAAATCCCGAGGGAAAGTAATTGAAACTAATGCTCCTGGAGGCAAAGTTTTAGTATTTTGAGTTATCCGAAGACGCATAGTATATAGCTGACTTGGAGCAATTTCTTTAGGAGCATCAACTTCTAAAATTATTGGTGAGCTAGAAATAGTTAATTCGCTAGTGGATTCTTTGGTATAAGTTAAAGATGAATCAGGTAAATTATATTCTAAAGTTGATTTTATTTTTTTAGTACTGCCCTGTTCCCCATATAAAATAACTGATAGACTTTTGTTTACTTTTTCTCCGGGATTAATGTCGGGTAAATCTATTCGGATATGTTCAAAATCATCCCGAGTATCTTCTACACTACCCCTAGGGTATTCGACTTCTATATGAATATTTTTTAAAGCAACATTGTTACGGTTAACAATACTAATGGACAATGGCAATGGTTCACCTCCGCGTGAAAAAGGTGCATTTTCCATTACAATATCAATATGTTTAGAAATAAAGTCTTCGCGTGATTCTGAAAAAAACAAATGATACCCCGCATAAACTACAGCTACAATTAAAACCAAAATAGATAATAGGAAAAACTTTTTTGCAAAAGATGATTTTCTGCGGTTTTTATCTTTATCAATTTTAGAATCTATTGAAAATGGGGCTCGCAATTTAAAAGAAGTCCCGTTCAAAGGATGCTCTTTAAGTTTTGGAGCACCACGAGAAGTACTATAAAGACGAGTTTCTTCCTTGTCTATAAAATCTTCATCATTCTCCAATTTATCCTTCATATTTATATTATAGCGTAGAAAATATATTTCACCTAAGGCAAAATACACTTTTCTACATGACTTTTATGTGTTAAAAATAGCAGAATTTTTTAACCTATGATAAATTAATCATATCAGCTAAACCATTTTCAGTTAAGATATTTTCATATTCTTTAATCAAAGAGATTTCATTTATTTTCAAATCAAATTCATTAAAGTTACCTAATTTGGAACCTAAAATACTACTTTCCCTATACCCTAAAATTGCTAACAACCGCAGTGCTGTTTCGTAAAAAATTTTATTTATATTGTCTTTAATAATTAAATTATTTTCTAAATATTTACCCAGCTCTACAAACAATAAAAAACTATCATCATGCGGAGCATTGTCCGGTAGTAAGCCTTGGAATAATTTAGAAACACGAGAGAGCACAAAATAAGATTCTTTTTTGTGAATTAAAAATCCACCTATATTACTACGCGCACGAATAAGCCGATAGCCGGTTTTACCATGAACAATGTCTATTTCTATAAAACAAAACCGGTTTATAAACCCACGCATTTTTGATTTGGGTCTTTGGGTTCCTATTGCTGTAATATTTATAATTCCATATTCTTTAGAAAAGAAAATAAATTTTTTATCCCATTCTTTATGGTTCCAAACATCTAACACTACCCCTGATACTGTATATACGTCGTATGCCATAAATTAATTATACTAAAATATAGTATTGTTGATTAACACTTTTCTATACTAATTTTATATACTTGATCGTCAATAGTAATTTCATTTATACCATCTATAAATTCAACATCACGAATTTGAACAGTCTTTTTTAAATCATTCTCAAATCCCAAAAGTAGTTCTTTACTATTTTCTGAAATCTTTAGATTAATTGTGTCATCCGGTGTTAAGCCAGTTTCTTTACGTAAATCTTGAAGTGCGCGTACTAATTCACGGTAATTCCCTTTACGTTTTAATTCTGGAGTAATTTCAGAATCAAGGATAACATGCGCCCCATAAACAGAGAGGTTAGGATCCACCACAACACTTTCCACATTAAGTTCATCCATTATAATTTGATAGTATTTTTCTGAAATTGGAAAATCTGTTATGGTAAGTTTAGCTAATGGTTGCTTTACTGCAATATTTAATTTCTTGCGTAATGCATGACCCTCTGTACAAACATCGCGGACTTTTTGCATTTCAGCAAGTACCCCCTCCGCCTTCGGCACCTCCCCCTTATTAAGGGCGAGGCCAGTTAGTAATTCTTTTGGCCATTCTACTAAATGCACAGATAATGAATCTTCATTTGTTTTTAATTTTTGCCAAATGTCATCTGCGGAAAATGGTGCAAATGGAGCTAGTAATTTAGCTGTTGTTTTTAACACATAATACAATGTCTTTTTAGCATTAACATCGCCGTCTTTTAACCGATCACGAGACCGACGCAAATACCATGTAGACAAATCACCAATAAATTCTCTCAGTTCCCGAACTGGTTCAAGTAGTTTATAACCATCTAAATTATTAGTCATATTTATAACTAATTCATTTAATTTAGCTAATATCCATTGGTCTAAAACATTATCTGCATTTGGAATATCATTAGTTTCTAAATTTTTATCACGGTATAGGTCATAAAAAGATAATACATTATAAAGTAATGTTAAAATCTTACCTTCAGTTTCTTTAACTGTTTTCTCGTCAAAGTTTTTACTGTCTCCTGGTTGGTTAACAGAATACATCCATAGACGCAGTGTATCCGCACCATATTTATTCATCATACTCCATGGTTCAACAATATTACCAATTGATTTAGACATTTTTTTACCATTTGCATCAAGTAGATGCCCAAGACAAATTACATTTCTATAAGCTTTACCCTTACCTGTTATTGCACCAATAGCATGGAGAGTATAGAACCATCCACGAGTTTGGTCGATAGCTTCTGAAATAAAATCAGCTGGGTATTCTAATTCATCTTTATCAAATGTTTTTTGAATAATATTTTTATCTTTAAACATATAGTGACTCTGCGCAAAAGGCATAGCCCCAGAATCAAACCAAACATCCATTACTTCTTTTGTTCGATAATAATCTTTACCATCACGCTCTAATACAACATTATCAATAAATGGGCGGTGTGGGTCCAGTTCATAATTTGGATTATGTGGTAGTGGAGTAAATTCTAATTCTTTCCATTCGGCATTTTTAGGGTAATACAAATCTTCTACATTATTAGGAGTTTCATTAGCAGGAATCCCCATTGCTCCAATTTTCATATTTAAAATTGGGCTACCATGAGAAATTATTAAAATATTTTTACCTTGGTATTTTTGCTCGATTTCATACAAAAATCCCATCATTCTATTTTTAACATCTTGATAATTCTCACCATGTTCATTTTTAACTGTATAACGATTTTTATAAACTGGGAAAAGACCTAAGAATTCATCCAAATGTTTACCTTGGTAAATACCCCCTGGGTTTATTTCACGCAGTCTTTCATCAGTTATAATTTGTGATTTATCATAACCAATAGTCTCAGCTACTAATTCAGCAGTCATTTTAGTACGAAGAAGCGGTGAACAAATTATAATATCAATGTTTTTATCTTTTAAACCAAATGCAGAATCCTTAACTTGCTGTACGCCTTTATCGGTTAGTTTAACTGTACTGTTTATGTTTGAATCCCAAATACTTTTTACATTGTTCTCGGCTTCACCGTGGCGCATAGTAAAATATTTGTTGCCTGATTTTTTTGTATATTTTTTAAGTGTATCAAAAGAATCAACTACAATTTTATCACCATCACTAGATAGCCAAATAGGTAGTGGTGTACCCCAATAACGCTCACGAGAAATTGCCCAGTCTTTAATACCAATTAACCATTCACCAAAACGGCCTTCACGGATATGTGCTGGTTCCCAATTTATAGTTTCATTTTCATGAACCATTTTATCGCGCAATTGTGACATCGCTATATACCAAGAATCCCGCGCGTAATATATAAGCGGGGTTTTACATCGCCAACAATGTGGGTAGCTATGTTCGTATTTTTCTTTTTTAAACAAAAGCCCACGGTGTGCTAAATCTTTTATAATATCAATTGCAACTTCTTCGTCTTTAACAAATCGCCCATTCAAAAATTCAGTACCATTGATAAAGTGCCCTGTTTCGTCTACTGTGTGGAATTTAGGTAAACCAACATTTGTACCTAAAGCAAAGTCATCTTGCCCATACATAACAGCTGTATGAACTATTCCTGTACCATCAGTTGTTGTCACAAAATCAGCAACATAAACTTTATAAGCTTTATCCATCTTTTCAGATTCAGGACCAGAAATCATATTTTTTAAATATGGGTATAGTGGTTCATATTGCATACCTAACATTTCACTACCTTTATGTTCCGCGATTATTTCATATTCAGTATTTAATATTGAAAGTCTTTCTTTGGCTAAAACTAGAATTTCATTACCAACTTTTGCTTCAACATAAATAATATCTTTTCCAACAGCTAGCGCAACATTACCCGGTAGTGTCCACGGTGTTGTAGTCCAAGCTAAAAAATAAGCATCTTCAAAACCAACTATTTTAAACTTGGCATACACTGATAAATCTTTAACATCAACATAACCTTGGGCTAATTCGTGTGAAGAAAGCCCAGTTCCACAACGTGGACACCAAGGTACGACTTTGTAATCTTTATATAATAAATTTTGTTCATTAATATGACCAACAATGCTCCATAATGATTCAATATAGTTTGTATTAAAAGTATAATAGGCTTTTTCTTTATCTACCCAATAGCCAATACGGTCGGTAAATTTTTCCCATTCACCAATGTATTCAAAAACACTGTCTTTACATTCTTTATTAAATTTATCAACACCATATTGTTCGATATCTTTTTTAGAAGTTAAACCTAACTTTTTTTCAATTTGCAATTCCACTGGCAAACCGTGTGTATCCCACCCAGCGCGACGAGGCACATTAAAACCTTGCATTGTTTTGTAACGCGGAATTACATCTTTAAAAGCTCGCGCTTCAAGATGATGGAGTGCTGGTTTAGCATTGGCAGTTGGCGGACCTTCAAAAAATACAAATTTTTCTCCTTCTTTATTTTTCTCTAAAGTTTTTTCAAAAATTTGATTTTCTTTCCAAAATTCTAAAATAGACTCTTCACGAAGAGCTGATGCTGATTTATTTAAATTTGTGTTTTTTTCTTCTTCCATATGTATTATAAATAAAAAATTAATCTTTAATTAATAAATAAAAAACTCGTCCATATACAACAAAATAAATTGTTATATAAGGACGAGCTTCCACCGACTATGCATAAAGCTTCGTCGAGTCAACGCGTGGTACCACCTTAATTACTTCTCATTTACTGGGTTCTATTTATCACGCCGTAGTTTTAACAAAGGCGGACTTTCTTCCCAAAGCTTTATCCGCTAGCTGGCGGATAGGGTTTGATAGACCCTGTTGCTTATATAACTATATTACATTATTTATAAACATATGTAAACAAACAAAAATACCCCATAAATGGGGTATTTTTGTAATTTGATTTTAAAGGTTTATTGAATCTGTAGACATTGGAGCTTGTTCAGTGTATATCTCTGCACCAGAACATTTTTTGATTTCAGTATTAAATGTAGACCAAGCAGTCTTGCGAGCACTGCGTAGTATTTCATTAGCTGATTTCATACTTGATTTATATGTAGAATCTGCTGATTTGCGAGCTGTTTGACGATCTTTAGCAACAGCTATTCCCCAAGCTGAAACAAGCCCAGTCTTGCGAGCTTCTAACGCTGATTTTGCAGAAGCTGAAAATGTATCAAGTGCAGTAATCAAAGCTGTTTCGCGGTTACCAACTGCAGTTTGAGCACAAATAGTATCAAGAGCTTTTTCTGATAAACGAGTTTCTTTTTTAGCTTCTTTTAATTCTTTTTTAACTTCTTTACCCGCTTCTCTTAATTTTGCTTCAGCTTCACGCTTTTGACGTATCATTGATTCTTGGTTTTGTCCTGAATTTTGATTTTCAGGCATATTTGTTGTTTCAGCAAAAACTGGAACATAAGCAAACACCGCAATCAAAGTTATTGTTAATACTTTTTTCATAATTTAATTAAATACAACTATCTTGTAATAGATCTATTATACCATATCTAACTACGTCCAGTACTACCAAATGCACCACTACCACGGTCCGAGTCACTTAAATTATCTACAACTTCAAGATTAGCAATGGCTACAGGGTAAATTATAAGCTGGCTGACTTTATCCCCAGCTTCTACTGTGTATGGGACATCAGATAAATTAATTAACAGTGTATTGTATTCACCCCGATACCCAGCATCAAAAACCCCACCCATAGTATGTAAACCCGAATTTGAAATACTGCTTTTATCTTTTACTATTGCGGCATAACCATTATCAAATTCCATAGCAAACCCATGCCAAAAACGATATTGCTCTTTGGGATTAATTGTTACTGTTTCCATGGAATATAAATCCATACCCACATCCCCCGGCTTAGCATAGTTAGGTAACTTTACATCATCTTTTAATTTCTTAATCTTTATTTGCATAAAATAATTAATTAAAAATTTTAATAAAAAATTCGTCTAGATCCTGAACTTTTTGGTATTCAAAAACATTAAAGTTTTTATTACCTTCAATCATTGCCGAAAGCTTTTTATCAGCACTTGGTCGATAAAGACAGACAACTGGAATATTTAGTTTTTCAGCATAAGCTAATTCATAACCAACACCTAAAGAAGGATTAGTAACTTCGGATATAACAATATCAGCTGTTTTTAACCATTCTATATCACGGTTATAAATAAAATCACTTTTTTTAACATATTCACCCATTACAGACAATGTTTTATCTCCTAAATGTTCAGTTAAAACTTCTCCATATTTTTTTAATTTTTCAATAATTTCAGCGTATAAATCTTTATCATCTCGCCCACCCCGTATAGAACCTGCAAAATATATTTTCTTCATATTATTTATTAATTAATTTTATTACCTGAAACATATAAACTATTCGCTTCATTATTACTCCATGTAACATTAAAATGAGGTTTTCCTTCTTCATCATATTTTACATGCATATCTTCAACTGAGGTAGGTATTTTAGGAGCAACTACTTCTGCATTATATTGCTGCGAAATAGAATCAATAAGTCCTTCATCAGCTCCAGTACTACAAGAAATAAGAGTGATAGCTGGTTTTTCTACAAAAAATTCTTTTACTTTTTTTACACCCTCACCTTCAAAATCATTTTTATCAACTATTTTTTTGTTTTTATCTTTAAATAACAATGCTTCTTGGCTTCCAAGATCAAGTGATTCTGCTGTACCATGACCACCTATAATTAGATAAGAAATTTTATTCTTTAATCCATATCTTTTATTGCAATCAATTAGAATACGAGCAACATCAATCTTACTTGAGGCTTCAAAGATTTTAACTAAATGATTATCTCTTGTTTCGTTATATATATTTTTAATAGAATCTTTAAAATTATAAAATGCACCATTATAATCAGACCTTGGGAAAATAATAAGTCCATATGGTTTTTGGTCATCTTCATTGTTAATTTGTTCTATAAGTACTTCTTTAGGGTAACGTTCAAATTCACAAATATTGTATTTTTCATTTAATAACTTTACTCCTCCAGGACAATCGAATTCAATTTCATCCATTTGTCTGATCTTTTTAGCCAAACCATTAATATAGTTTAATGATTCTGCAAAATTTTTCTGTTCTATTCCATATCTTATTTTAAAATATTCATTTAGATTTTTATACAACCTTTTCTCTATCTTACCAATACTAAAAAGTGGACTATTCCTGTTTAAAACATTTTTTATAAAATTATCACAATCCATATCAAGAGAAACATTTTGAGCTATCGAATCTAAAAATTTATCTATTTCTAAGATAGTAGCATCTTGACCGTAATTATATAAAAGAGAAAATAGTCCTTTGGAATAAACCCCAGTATTATAGTTCTTAAAAAACATAATTAGTCTATTCTCTTTATAATTTAATACTTTTTCAACTAAAGAAAGCTCATTTAAATTATTTCCGACAGACTCAATAGCTGAAAAAAAGTCAAATAAAATAATTGATGCTCGGTGCCTATCATTTATATTATTTCCGCCTTCAACTATATTTTTTTCAATATCATAATTCTCTGGGAATTCTAAAAAATTAGTGTACGTTTTATTAAAAACTTTTTTAACAGCTCTTTGTATTTCAAAAACTTTTTCTAAAGAATCATCACAAGAAATTATTAGATCATTCGATACAGCCATAACTCTATTTAAATTCTCTATAGTAAGCATTCTTTTTAATGGGTCTTGCAATAGTAAATCAAAACTTTCTTTATCAACACTCGTAAAATTATTTACATGTTTATTAATCATCTCAAGCGGGTCTTCAATATCAGAAAGGCCTACAGTTTTAAAATTTCCTAAGTTACTAATCAGCCAAGCTAGAGATTCTTGAATTTTTGAAAAATCTTCAAGATTACCATTTTTTTCTTCTGGTTTAATTTTGTTTTCTTTATTAATGCTTGGGATTTTACCGTCCATACTATTTCTTAATAATTTTTTTAATATTATTGTAGACTTCTTCGTGAATGTCTTCGCGGGTGCGGATGGTATTTTTAACGGCACAATCGATTTTAATAAAGTTTTTTAATTTAGTAGCTAACCACATTGCGCTTTTGCGAGAATTTATTAAAAAGTCTTTATCGGATTCATGGACATCTTTTTTATTTTTTAAATAAGATCTTTTTGTTTTGCGATTACGCTCGTCGATTAATTCTAAAATATTCTTAATTGGTAAACTAAGATACAGCACAATGTCTGGACGCGGGATTTTAAAAACTTTATATTCCATCTCATCGAGCCATTCTAAATAATCTTCTCTTTTTTTAGCGTTAGATATTTTACCACCTTGGTGGATTTGATTAGCACTAACATAACGGTTAGCTAGTACAATATAGCCAGATTCTAAATGTTTACGAATATCCCCTGATGATTCAAACCGGTCTGCGGCATAAAGAACTGATGCAATTTTAGGATGAACTTTTAAAAAGTTATAATATTGTTCAGATAAACAGTGCCCAATAAATTTACCAAAGAAATTATTATAATATTCTGGGAAATCAACAACTTTTATTTTATAGCCTTCTTTTTTAAGCCGTGTAGCTAAAAGTTCGATTTGAGTTGATTTACCAGATCCATCAGTACCATCAATAACAATTAATTTACCTTTTGTTTTTTTCATAAAAAATATTAAACCCTATAAATTTAATTCATTAATTGCTTTTTGAATGTCATCAGCTATTTCGGCTTTAAAGCTTACGCTTTTTCCAGTCTTAGGATGATTAAATGTTATTTCGTATGCGTGAAGTGCTTGCCTTTTAAGACCGAGAATTTCTGGAATATATGGGGCGTATAAAGAGTCTCCAATTATTGGATGCTGGATATATTGCATGTGGACACGGATTTGGTGAGTTCTGCCAGTTTGCGGATAAATATCAACTAAAGAGATGCTATAGTTTTGCCCATCAGGACCCACGACTTTACCATCACCAGCTACGGTATATAAAGTTAAAGATTCTCTTTTTTCACCACGAGCATGGACCCCCGCTGCCCATTTACGAATGTCTTGATTAGACCGGCCAATTGGTTCTTCAATCTTACCTCGAACATGACGAAAGCTTCCAAAAACAAGACCAACATAATGTTTTTTTATTTTATGGTCATGAAATTGTGATTTAAGATTTATATAAGCATCTTGGTTTTTAGCCAAAACCATTACCCCGCTAGTGTCGCGGTCAAGACGATGAACTATCCCCGGACGCATTACAATTTCCCCTGATTCAACAGTTAGGGGCTCACCGACAAATTTCATTTCGGGTTTTTCTTGTAAAATCATTTCAGATAAAGTATCAAAATCATTTTTACCATCGGGATGGACAGTTAATCCGGCTGGTTTATTGATTACTAAAATATCATCATCTTCGTAAATTGTGAGATCAGAAAGTTTAAACATATTTAAATAATACACTAAAATATCCACTTTTCATAACTTTGACAAAACCCCTATTTTGGGTTAAATACAGGGATTTTATTTATATTACTTCTTGTTGGTAACAGGATTCACAGTAGACTATTTCTGGTCTATCAGGCGCATAGGTTGTTTCAAATGTTCGGCCACAATTATTCATACAAGATCGAGTATAAAGTTTATAAGGATACTGCAATATAAATCTATTATATACGCGACACATTGGGCAAAATCTAGGAATTGGTAAATTATGTTTTTTATAAAAAATTAATTCGTCCTGAGTAATACGATAGCTAGATGAACAAAGCAATGTATTACCACCACATAAGATTATATTAGATTCGATTTGATCTGGATATTCAAAGTCTGGTAAATCATTTGATAAAATAGTTGAAGAATATAAATTTTTTTCTCTATCTTTCCAACCATAGCCTTTTAAAAGAGCGTCTTCTTTTGTAATTAATCTGTAATCAATTGCAACAGTTTCATTATATTTAAAAGGACTCATTTCAAAAGGAAAAAAATCTCCGAATTTATAAATTCTACATAAAGAATCTATGTATGGGACTTTTAACATATGATCTTTTATTTTATTTAATAATTCTTCGTATTCAGCTTTTTCGTATTGTTTATTAAAAATACAATATTGTGCATTTTTTAAACCAATACAACCAAATAAATCATGAGAATTAGAACAATAAACAGAATATAAAATATTATAAGAACCACTAATATTGATACTAAATTGAGTATTAACCGTACCTAAACTACAAGTTAAATCTTGATACAAAAGGCTTCCATCTGGGCCAATACCATAAACATCTTTACAGTCTTTAGACTTAACTACTCTAATAGCGTTTTCAATATTTTCTGAATCATAAGTTAAAAATACATTGTTACAATTTGTTGAATTTTCTGTTGTTTCCCCTATTACATTGTTACAAGCTCGATTACGATTATATTTATGAATTGATTTTTCTTTTAAATTTTTAAATTGTGAAAATAAATCATTTCTTTCACTAAAAGAACTAAAATTTATTTGATTACGAATATTAAAATAATCTTCTTTTGAATATTGAACATTATTTATCATATAATTTTTATTTCTTTGATTTGTACACAAAAGACAATTTTGACAATTAACACAGTCATATAAATAATCAGAATCTATACAAGATCTAGAATCAAAAACATAAGTACAGTTAAAACACTGTTCAGAGTTTAAGATTTCAAAACAATCTTCGGATTTTAAAGCATTATCAGAATCAATAATAAATTTAGAATAATCGATATTGCTAGAATACATAACATCTTCAGAATTTAAGATTGATGATGATAAATAAATATTTTTTGAATCAAAAACTATATTAGAATAATCAGAATTAATAACAGACCCAATATGAGTAATTGCAATTCTAGGAACTTTATTTAAAAGATTTTTAAATTGTTCAAAAAATGGTATATCAAAATTATATTCTTGGGAATAGGAATACGGGTCCCAATCATCAGATTTCCAAATACTAGTTTTATAAACAGGAAAAACAGTGTCTTTATCATAAATAGAAATTATAGAATCCCCTGTTAGAGAACATTCTCTTTTATATAAAGATCGTTGGTTACGCCAAAGTAAAATCTGTATCATCCGACACTCGGGGCAAAATGTTGGAGCTGGGACATGGATTTTGTCATA
>CALAYS010000069.1 GCA_937895515.1 uncultured bacterium | reverse complement strand
GAAAAATTTTTCGACTATTTTACTCAAATATAGGCCTTCTGAATAGAAGGTCATGTATAGTTTTTTAGACATTTGAAACTCAATATTTGATTTAAATTGGGTCAAACGACATTTCAAAAATAACTGATTTAGGCTATATTTTATTTTTTAGTCGGAAAAATTTTTCGACTATTTTACTCAAATATAGGCCTTCTGAATAGAAGGTCATGCATGGTCTAATTTGAGCCAAGCTAACTTTATTTTAGTGCCATTTGCCTCCAAATAAAAGACCATCCAAAAAACCATTTTCTTCAAGCTCCAAAAGTGCATCGCATCCACCAACATGTTTTCCATCAATAAAAATTTGAGGCACACTTCTCTTTCCATCGGTTCTTAGAACCATTTTATCTCTAAAATCCTTAGATTTCGTGACGTCAATTTCCTCGAATGTTACATTCTTTCCTCTCAAAAACTCTTTAGCTCTAAGGCAGTAAGTACAAGTGGGTGTCGTGTATATTTCGACAACAGATTGTGCCATATTAAATTCCTTTTTATAAAAAAGAAATATAGATATTTGAATCCAATTTAAATTCCCAATGAACTAGGGTCTTCAAAAGCTGCAGATACATCTTCAATTTGGTCAGGTTGAGAAATTCTTGTATAACTTCCAGAAGTTTGTTCATAAAAGTTTGTTTTTCTTGTTAAAGAAATATCAGACATCCATCCTGGCGAAAATTCAACCAAAAGTCCGTCACGAGCATTACTTTTATCTACAACCGTAAACATAGGAGGCAATCCAAGACCAATTACAATTTGATCAGCCAATGTTGCAATAAACCTATTCATATTTTCAAGCGTTAAACCAGACATCTCATCAAGTTCTACTGAATCAACAGGTTCGCGAAGAATATATTTGATGTGGTTCTCCTCAATTTTAATGGCTTCCTTTAGAATCGCTTTAATATCATCGAGATCAAATTCTCCACGCAAATATCCACGACGAGCCTGCATAATATTAAAATCTCTGTGAAGTTTTTCATCTTTTGCAACTTGTTCATTTAGAAAACAGAAACGATGAAGAATCTTCTTTGACCGAAGATGAAAAATGACTGCAAAAAGAGAGACGAAGAAAACGCCTTCACTAATAGCTGCCGCCAAATAGCGAAGACCAACAGGCAAAGAAAGATTTTCCATATACTTGGAAATAAAAACGGCTTTATCTTTTACACAATCAAGGTTATCAACCGACGAGAAAATTCTTTCCTGGGAAGATGAATCAAAAAATGTGGTTATGACATCGCTATATGCCCTTGCATGAATTACTTCTATTGCCAACTGCTCAAAAAGGAAAGCCTGTTGAGCAAACGTTTTGGCCTCACCTGCCAGCGCTAGAACTTGTTGAGAAACAATTCCATCACCCGGCGCAAAAAAAGCTACCAGGTCTTCGACCAAATTTTGATAACGGAGAGGCAATTTTTGGAAACTATTTTTATCTTCCGAAAGAAGAACTTCTTCGGAATCCCATGTTTGTTTTCTTTGCTGGAGATAAAAGTCCCAACTTGCCTTGTCCTCGTTTGGACGGAGATTATATCTTTCAGCGAAAGAAAAAGTTTTTGATTCGTTTACTTCAAGTTGGGAAGACATTCTTTGATGTTAAAAAAGAGACTTTTGAAACAATTCAATCTTTTACTTTTTCTTGAAACTAACAACATGGAGAGTAAAATTTACCTCGAAATGAAAGAAGCCAAAAATAATCATCCCCACTCCTTTGAAAATTGGCTCCATGATTTTTTAAGGTTTGTTAAACAAACTGATGAAGATCCTCGTGATTATCTAATCACACCTAAATCAGTCAAATTTTGGAAAGAATGCATGTCCTCGGAAGAAGGATTTATAAAAGCTAAACGTATTTCTGATGAAACAGTTAAATATGCAGCTAAAAGTTACGTTTTTATTTACCATCCAAGTTCTTTACCTAAAGAACTGACTAACATGTCAAAATTAGCTTTAGAAGCTGATCGAGTAACCTCTTTTTTTGATATGAATTTTTTTGATCAAAGTAATGCAAAAAATGTTTTTCATGGTTTTGTTGAAGGACTAACTGAAGCAGCTGGTTTAATAAAGGCGTCCGAATATATGATTAGGTTCTTTCGTATATACTTTTCGAATTTTGACTTTGAAGAAGAAAGAAGAATTGGACCCATTGAAACTTGGTTCGCTGATCTTCATGTACGAGTCTCCCACCAACATGTAATTACACGACCAAATGGAACCCAAATATTTTCACCAACTTTTTATTCTTCATTACCTCTAGAGGTATCAGATAAAATTAAAGAAAGAATGGGAGAAGTTGGTGACAAACCAACGGCAAGCGATTACTATTTCTTTTATTCATTACTGAGTAAACTGGATTTAGCAACCGCAAAAAATGAAATAGTTTTAAGAGGTCATGACGATTATGCATTGTTAAAAAAATCTGGGGAAAACAAAACTTATATTTATCTTTTTCATAGGCCTTCGGGTGCTGTTATTAATGTTTATACAGACCCGGATTTGGGTTCTGTTATTAGAGCTGCAATTTCGTTGTTAAATCGAAACTAACTTTTTTATAAAAAAGTTATTGTGTGATAAAGTGCTTTTGCTTTTCTTATACATAATTATAATTGTACTGAAAATACATGAATAATAGCTTACTTATATAATTTTCCCCGAATACATTAACTTTTCCCAAAACACTTTCATAATTAATATTTCATGACTGTGGCTAACCACACGTGTGCTGATGGTACCCATAAAAGTTTGTGAGTAATATGTAAACATTGTAACCAATATTGTAAGTCAAGTTTCGTAATCGGTATTATATGTTAAGCTTTGTGCTGGAAATTGTGGCAATTATATTGTGAATAACACATATCACAATAACAGGAAAGTGTTTGAACAATTGGAATACCACAAAATTTAGTATGTAATATTAGTTGTGAATTTTGGTACAAAGCTTGACACACAATATTTGTTATAAAGCTTAACATACAATATCAATTATGAATTTTTGTATAAAGCTTTTATTATTTTAGCTTAAAGCTTAAAGCTTAAAGCTTAAAGTTTATAGACATTAGTCGTATCAAATTGATTATTTCTTTTATGTGAAGATCATTAACACAATCTTCACATAAAATGGAATACGGTAATTCTGCATTTGTTGTTTACTATTCTGAGAAAACATCTCGCAACTTTTTTACTCCTCTTCAGAAGATGGAAGCTGAAGAACATCTTTCTTCTCTAAATCTATGGGAGAACTTGGTCGAAATCTATGATACTTCTGATCAGTGCGAGGGAATGACTGGCCAAAGCGAGGACGATATTAAAAGGTGTCTATCTTACTATGGTCATAAAGGTACTCTTTCTATGTTCAAACAGATAATGAAAGATAAATTGCGACGACCCCCTCAAGACCTCTGGAAGCTTTCCAAACGACAATTCTTTTTATTCTGGACAGATTTCAATACATTGGATGACAAAGATGCCATCATGGAAGCTTCCATTCAAGCAGTGGCCCTCACTCGCAATTTTATTTCCAAAAGGGCGTTCTCTAGAACGAAGGGTTTTATTTTTGAAGAAAACGTTGAGTCCTTTTGTTCTTCTACTGATACCATTACGTCCCGACGATTGATCCGACGAAGAACAGATTTCGCTGCAATTGGTATGATCAAAGAGGATTTAACCGTCAAGCTTTTCGATGAGCGTCCCCTTTTTCGTAACAAATACGATTTAAGCCTTTCTGTCGAAGAAATGGCCCACGTTGGAGCTATTAGGAAAATGTACAATGACAGCCTTATGATGAAAGGAATGGAAGCTGAATTTATGGCAAAAGATACTTTTGGACTTGTTTCCGTCGATCCCATTTCTCACTGCCTTTTCTTCTCTCCTTTCTGCCCTAAAAATAAGGATGGAAAAGACGAAGTTGCCTTTGGAAGAAGATGTCTTATTCCCGCTACTCTCCGTTCCTGGGAAATGTGGGAGAAAACCAAACCTGGGACATGCATCTGCATGCGTCCAGGGAATGGATGTTTTCCTCTCATTAGGGGAACCATCTCTTCGAAGGCAAAACTCTATGGAATGGATGAAACAATCAGTTACATCAGAGAGAAGCTTAAGGTTCTACACAATGTTGAACTTGGACCTGAGGATAAAAAAAAGAAAATTGAGGAACTTAAAATCGAGTACAGGAATTTTCTCCGTCAAAGGTCTTGCCGAGAAATTGGGAAGCTGCTTGAGCCTGAGAAGGTGTTAACAAGGGAGGAGATTATTCGAATTCGGATTGCGAAGTTTTCGATTAAAGTCGATTAAAAAATCAACTATTTATAATTAAATGGGAATTATTAAGGAGAATTAAATGGCCGATCATTACATGTTTTGGAAATCTTGATGATTTAATTATATGAAAAACTTTTTTGTAAAACTAAAAAACAGGGCATTAATTGAATGTTACAGAATTTTTTTTATCAAGGATATATTTAAAATGTTGGCTTACGCTAAATCATGCTTAACCTATTATTCAGAAGCCCTATATTTGAGCAAAATAGTCGAAAAAGTTTTTCGACTAAAAATTAAATATAGCCTAAATCTATTATTTTTGAAAGGTTGTTTGGTAAAATATAAAGTCCAAATGTTCAAAAAATCATGCTTGACCCATTACTTTAAACAATAAATTTGAGTAATTATAGACAGCATTACCATTGATGTGGAATTGCAAGGAGGGAGAAACGTATTCCAAAATGGAATCCCATTTATTTCCTCTATAAATAGATCCAAAAACCAGAAAAGTACCAATGTTGGTGAGTTCATAATTTATTTCGGCAAAAAGTAAATCCAAAAAATTAGGTTTTACAGGAACCGAATCCATTTCCATCAAGTACCACAAATCTGTTTGGAAATTTTTTAAACCAAATCTACTTATTTCCGTGAAATGAAGATTTGGACCTAAAACCCAATCATTAAGAGTTTTGACTTGGGATGGTGAATATATATTTTCTGTTTTAGGCAAATTAGAGCCACGAACAATTATACATCTAAAACATTTTTTCCAAGTAAGATTGCCATCTAAAAAAGATAATTCCTATTCGACGTTTTTATCTTGGCTTAAATTTCTAGAGTATACAAGATAAAGATCAAACTTATTTCCAGATGAAATGTTACAGGGCAAAAAGTGTTCCCAACTCTTAAAAGATTCTTTTAAAGCTTTGTAGTTATTGTGATAAAAAGGTCACAATCGAAAGACTTTTTATAGACAAAGCAGTAAAAAAGAAACATCAAATATTTTTTTCTCCCACAGAAATAGAATGAAATTTCAATAGATTACAAATTGTAATCTATTATAACGAACTTCGTTCGTCATGAAGTTCAGATTTAATTTTAGCTCTTCCATATACTGAACATTGTCCATATCGAAGCTCATCTTTAGAAAGATAAGGTTCTATGACTCCTTCTTTGATTTCAATGTCTTTAAGGATTGTGAGATCATCTAAATCGACCAAAAACTCTCGTTGAAGACGAACAATTGTACCATAAATTTCTATTTTAACATTCCCAGGAATGCCGACACCATATTTGGGGTCAGGGTTATAATTTGCTCTAAATCCATGGTTTCTTATCTTTTTATCGGGATATTCATTGAAATAATTTAAAAATCTCTTTCCTTCAACAGTGAAGAAAATAAATTCAGCGCCTGGGGAAATGTTTCCTATTTGTCGAAGAGTATCCTGAAATTCGTTTAAGGTTTTTCTGTTTTCCCAAAAAAATGTCAACGAAAACATGGAGGCAACAACAACAGGTCTCTTCCGATCCATTGTACCGATTATTTTGCGAAGAGCATTCGCAATTTTATCACTTTCTTGACCATAACCGTCCAAAGTGATAAAACGGGTGGTCAATTCTGAACCTGCTTTGGAAAGTCTTTCAAGAAAATTATTTCTGTTAATTTCGTCAGGCTCCACGCAAAGCACGGTATGGGCTATTTTGTCATATTTAAAAATGTCTCCACCTTCACCCATACCAATATCAACCACGATTGCTCCCTTGGGTATACTTTCTATTAACTGACGTTTTATTCTATTATTTTGGAAACGAAGACGAGAAAAATCTGTTGCTAAAAAAAGAGATTCCTCAAATGGTTCGTTTATTTTCCGCCATACATTATTTGCAGTTGTGATACTGTTGGGTGTCTCTTTGTCCTCCCGTAGACGAGAAAATGATAGCTGGACCTCCCCTTTTTTAACCCGAATTGGCCCGACCTCAGCAATATAATCGTATGGCAATGTTGGGAAAGAAGCCCAATCTACCATGGTACTTGATTGGAATGGATACTTCTTTGTTCCTTGATAGGGAACGATTGATCCATTCACAAAAAAAGCTTTTTCGCTTGGGTCTATAGCTCCACATATTCTAAAATCCAAAGTGAGTTCTTCCCATGGTTTTATTTTAAGAGTTTCGGGTGATATTCCGATACGACGTTCTTTTTTAATAAGGGGAGGATTGTGGGCAGCATAAGTTGGAGTTAAAATCATTCCATCATTTCCGAAGGGATATTCTTGGACTTTAACTTTTCGATAGGCTCGAGAAAATGATTCGGGTGTTTTTCCAATCGGAATAAAATCTTTAAAATAAAGCTTAAAGAACTTCTCTATCCAATGCTTATTTTGATTTAACATTTTGTATGCAAGATCAAGTCTTTCTACATGATTTGGATGAGATCTTATATTAGGACGGGTGGATGAAAACAACATATCGAATGGTGTGAATATATTTTCTTTTTCAAAAAATTCACCAATTACGATAAAATCATTGGTCACACTTGGAATATCTGTGGTTACAATTTGGAATGTTCCGGAAGGAGATATCTTACAAAATGCACGATGCTTTTTGCTAAGATAAAACATTGCTGTAACGCCATTTCCTTTGACAGTGATTGTATAACCCTCGGCCAGCCCTTTTTTTCCATTATCATCTGTTATAAAATCAGCTTTCTCGATATCACGAGGTTGAGATATCACATTTCTGTCAAGATCCCCAACCAACAAGCCTTTTTTTGCATATCCGTTAAAAATTTGTAAAAAATCTGTTAAAATAAGCAAAGGCTGTCTAAATTCAGTAGTATACCAAAGTTCGAAACGCCCAACCATTTGTTCTAAATAAGTTTCCATACTTTGTTCTTTCCACTCTTCATCAGTGTATTCTTTCTCAACCTCTATTTCATATTTGTTCTCATTAATTTTAGTCAAATGAAGAAAGAGTCCAAAAGAAGGATCGATTGGATGGATGTATCTTTCTCGGTGACGAACAAGATAATTTTCTACTTTTGACAGATCATCAAAAACAGGTTCAAAAGAAGAAATAGGGATTTCGGTTTCGCATGCAACGGATAATTTAACAGAGTTTGTTTGTTGTGTAAAAAGCGATTCTTTCTTTATCTTAATGGCTGACGTTTTCTTCTCGTCAGTAACGATGCGAATTCCATCTTCCTTTTTAGAAACATAAACGACATCTTTCTCACAGTTACTATGGTCAAGGCCGTATTTTGAAAGAAGATAACGAAAGAACAGTCTCCCAGTCGCAATTGGATCATGGATCCTGAACTCAACCTCAATGGTCATATGGCCTTTTGGTGTCTTCTTTTTTAAGTAAGTATTTTTTCATTCGTCTCGCAGGTAAGATGACAACTCATCATTCTCATCACTTTCCAATTTTTCGTCAGTTTCATCTGTGTCTGAGAAAACTATCGATTTCTCAGATGTATCGCTTTCGCTGTCGGCGTCATCAAAAAAGCTTCGTCTGGATAAAATATGTTCTTTATCTTTTTTCTCCGAAACAATCGAAGAAACTTTTCTCTTACGAAGAAAATTTAAAGGTTGATTGAGAACCAGCGCTGGACGGTCTTCAATAGCTTGTGTAAGTGATGAAACAAGATAAGAATGACTTTCAAGAAGAGGATTTATGTCTTTAAACCTATTCATAATTTGAAGAAGAAGATCATCATATCCATTAAGTCTTTTCAGCAATATTTCTCTTTCCTCTTCCAAAATATTTAAACGATCCTCTATTCCTTCGTTTTTTGAGGAATGGGTGATTTCTTTGGATTTTTCAAGTCGTTGGACTCTATTGTTGAGATAGAGAAAACTCCCAACTATCAAAGCCAAATCAACCACACTTAGAGCATTACAAACGATGGCAGCATTCGAAGACATTTAAGACAATTTTTAGTACTCAAATTCTTTTGGTGCATATTTTAAACACAGAAATGGAATTGAATACTTGGGGAGGTTAAGAGTTGGAATAAAAATGACTTTCGCTTTTTGTACAACATTTACAACTCACCACATTGGTGTAAGTTTTGAGAATGGTGTGAGCGGTGGTTATAGCTATACTTCAGGTAAAAATGATTGTGGAAAAGATACTTGTCCAACAAGTGCAACATACTGTAATAAATGAAGATAAAACAAGATTAATTAATCTTGTTCAAAAATGGAGGAAGTCCTTCTAGCAAACGCTATCTATTATCTTTTTTTTCATTTTATTGTTATTCCCAACTCTTTTCTTCTTTTTCCATGGCAGTTATCTTCTGTCTTGGCTGTAATACTTATTTTAAGTAATTTGTATTGGGAGATTTCTTTTGATCTTCTTTATCTCGAAATATCTTCACCTCGAATAAAGCAAAAATGTTGTTCTAATAAGAAAGGATTTCATTCAGCCATAACAGATATTGTTTTTCCTAATATCACTAATATATTCCTTAAAATCATACCTGTTTTTTTTAATTTCAATCCAATTTTTAGTGTAGTTGCGAATGGATTTTACCTTCTCTTTTATCTCTTACTTCAAGAATCGGATTTTTGTGCTCAGCACAAATTTTATTGGCTATCACACAAAAGTCTTCTTCTTTTGACAATAGGAACATGTTTTACTTTTCTCTATAATGTCATAAATTTGCTTTCTTTAAAATTTTATTTCTCCCATAATTGGTATACAAAAACAATTGCTTCCCATTTTTCGTGGATCTTATCATTTTATCTTTTTATTTCTTGGATCAAACTAAAACCCCAAGTTTTTGATGGCTATCGTTATACACCATTAAAATACCCTTTTTCAATCGCTGATACTCTATGCAATGACTTCATTTTTTTAATCAGATTTCATCTAACCAGGTTAATGAAGATTATTCAACGAGTTAGAGAAATAGATGAACAATTTATAAACGAAATAATCGTTTTTTTACGTACTAGAACAATTAAGGATTATCTACGCCAAAGAAACTTGAGAAGAGAATCCATGTCAAGAATACGTTCTTCTTTGTTACGCTTAACGGAAGCTCTAATCTTAAGACCCTCAGAGCGTGTTCACATTGCAGAAGCACTTGCCATTGAGCAGCCTTGCGTTGATGTATTGGTTAGAGATGAAAGTTTTATCTTCTTTATTTAGATTTGTAAAATAGTTGAGCTATGTTGGCTTTAAAGTTTTTCACCTGTTGGTGCAGGCAGGCCAACTACGTAAGCTACTGTGCAGCAGTACCTACGGTTGACTATTTTTACACCCTGTGACTCTTTAAATTATTTTTGCAATGGATTTTTCTGAATATATGTCGTTTATATTAAAATTCTAATTTTACAATTGTTCTCAAGCCTATTATTCAGAAGGCCTATATTTGAAAGAAATAGTCGACAACCGTAGGTTGGCGAAGCCAAAAACTTTTTCGATTAAAAATTAAAATACGAGCTAAATCAGTTATTTTTGAAAGGTTATTTAGGCTGAATATAAAGTTTTAAATCTTTGTAAAATCATGTCTGAGTTATTATACGGAGGTAGAAAAAAACAAAGAAAAAGACTATTTTGAAACAACTTTGAAAATATGTTATTCTATGCCAGATATTTTTCCTAAAATTTTTGGTGGCTTTTTTTCTGTTTTGAAGAAAAAAATATATGTTCTGACTGTTGTCGAAAAATTAACGAAAACAATAGAATCGTTATGTTATGGAAGTCAAAAACTTCTGATTGCTCGTCAGGTAAGCGAAATAACTCAAAAACATATTGAAAGAAGAATTTTTATTTCGGACCTTAATCCATCTAATTATATGAAAAAAGGATTTAGAATTGTAATTATTGACTATGACTTTGTTTGTAAAATCAACCATGCCAAATAGAAAACATTTTACTTGATTTCAGAGGATATGTATCGAACGAAACTTTTATGGCAAGTTTAAATAAATTTTTAGCAGAAATATAGCTACTGAAAAATCTTTATAGAAGATGTCGTTACGTTGATACAACAAACACTATAAAAGGGGGGGGGTGTAAATAAGAGACAAAGAAAGAAAATTATTTCTTTGGAAAAAGAGGGGTAAGAAAATTATTTTTTATAGTGTAAAAAATGGAGGGAAGAGGAGAATAGATGGGATAAAACGCCCATTTTATCTCGTGATCATCAAATTGAAAACTCCGATTCCGTATCTCATATTGCACAACACATACTTTCGCATGAGGTCTTACATGGGACTCATTGAACAAGAAATCTCCTCTCGAGTGCAACTTGAGCTGGAGCAACGACTTGAGCGCGATATGCTCGTCAAATTGCGTGCCGTCGACATTCGTGACCGGCTCATGACGACGACTGCGCGAGGAATCCGTCGATCCATTCTCCCCGGCCTTCGTTATCTCCCTGCCGCTCGAGATTTCGAAAAAGGGCAATACAATCCCACACTCGTTCCGGCCCGTTCGATTCTTCGTTCAGACTCCTCTTGCACTGACTCGGACTCGGCGTCGGCCTCCTCGTCGTCCTCCTCTCGCAGAGTCCGAGTCACGGACTCCATCCAAGTCGTGGCAGGCCCAAAGGTCCCCCCCGAAACCCCCCATCACTGGAACCGCATCATGACCTACGCCCCCGTCATGCAGCTGCTCACCGCGTCGCTCCGCCAGCGGTTCGGGATGGACTCCTCCGACCCGGACGGCTGGGTCAGCCACGTCGAGGCCTTCGCGTGGGTCGACGACGTCATGGCCGACGTGCGCGACACCTACCAGACCCTCCACGACGACGAGGAGGACGCCTTCGCCGACCTCCTCGACGCCGCCGACGCGGACTACACCGCCGTGCGTGCACGTGCCATCCGAAGAGTGGCAGACGAGCGGGCGGCCGCGTGTGCCGCGCCCCTATCGACGCTTCCTGCTGCCCCGCCTGCTGCCCCGCCTGCCGCCTCGCCTGCCCCGCCTGCTCCGACAACGTCCCTGGGACCACCAGGGTTCTCGGAACCACCAGGGTTCTCGGAACCACCAGGGTCCCTGGGACCACCAGGACCCTCGGGACCACCAGGGTCCTCGGCTTGGTTCGGACTGAGCCAAAAAGTCCCGCCTCCCCCTGGGCGTTGATCAGGATCGGTTGGTACGTGAGTGCTTTCCCACAGGGTTTTCCTGTAGCGTATCGTAAAAAATTTAGGATACTATGAACTTGTAGGTCAGAGCGAAAATACCACTTTAACTTACTCGAAAAAATATGCTGTCGAGCCTACATTTAAATTTATTTTACCACCTTTCAGATCTTACGATGAAAGTCATTTCAATCGCTGGAATTGACTACTACAGGCAGAGCGACGGTAAAGACTTTCAGGTTCACCTGTCAGCCTCCCTTCAGTGGGGTGCCATACAAGCCGCAATTACTTTGATTTGTCATAAATTACTAAAAAAAGTCTTTTTTCTAAATTATAGTCGCAAATTTTTTTCGATTATGGTGAAAAAATAAAGCTATTCTGACCAATAGGTCAGCGGCAACATTGTGACCGTGCGGAACAGACACGGTTTGAGAAAACATTTAAAACAAAACTTTTGAACAAAATAACCTTGTCAAAAATAACCTATTTAACTTTTATTTTACTTTTAGTCGAAAATTTTTTCGACTATTTTCTTCAAATATAGGATTTACCAATAATAGGCCAAACGTGGTTTTCGCAAGCATTCAAAACAATTATTTTGTCCAAAATAATCGATTTTGCTTATATTTTAAATTTTAGTCGAAAATTTTATTCGACTATTTTCTTCAAATATATGCTCTCTGACCAATGGGTCAGATGTAGTTTCGCAAAGCTCAGCATTCGGTTCAGCAAAAATTATATTTTTGAAGAAAATAACCTATTAAAGTTAATTTAAAATCAATGATACTCCTAAAATAAAAATTACTTTATCAACAAAGCGAACAACTATAATATTATTTGGAGAACTTCAAATGATACTAATTGATATGTTTTTGATAAAAAACATTTATTCGAACAAGACGGCATCCCGCGATGAACAAAATATTATTTGATAAAATTTACGCCAAAATAAACCCCAATATTCCACCTCAAATAAAAGAATTAATTGCTTTAAGCAAAGGTGTTTTGGCTGGAGGATCTATATCATCCATCTATTATGATGTCAAAATTAATGATTACGATTTCTATATTGACGCACAATATGCAGAAGAAGCATTCCAATTTTTGTTAAAAATAGGATTGGAACCACAAATGTGGAGCACTTTTGGATGCTATGATGGATGTAGCAGATCTTGCCAAAACGAAATGTGTTGGAATAAGTCTGTTCTGTTAAATTTTTTTGGAGATAATAATCCTATTATAGGACGTCTTGGTGGAACTCTTCCATACGTTGGAAAAATAGATTTTATTGTCTTGGATTGTGATCCAAAAAAATATGTCGAAAACAATTTTGATATCAGTTGTTGCCAAATATGGTACGATGGAATCAAATGTGGTGGTGTTCATCCCGATCTTTTTCTTGATAAAAAATTTATATTTAATGGACCTTTGAAGGAAAACACCGCCGAAAGAAAAAAAAAGTATGAAGAAAAAGGATTTGAAGAAATATCGGCCTTAACCTGCCCTATCAGTTCAACAACAATAATCTCTCCTCAAAAAAATAGAGGAAATTTTTATTTATGGAAAGATGATGAAATTTTTTATCCATATAATGTAGACGTCGTCGTAAAAATGCCCTTCAAGATTCTTTCTATTTACGACAAAGATTAAATTTAATCTTTACAAAAATATTGATTTTATATTTAAAAGATATGATTTTATTATAATGAATCCACCATTTCACGACAAGCCGCTAAAAGCTCGTCAAGATCTTTTTAAGTCTCTTATGAGACAATATGAAGATAGAATTCCAATTATTGTAGAAAGATCTCCTAATAGCAATCTTCCCATGATCAATAAAAGAAATTATTTAGTTCCAAATACTATGACTATTGCAAGTTTTAGAAAAATTATTAAAGAACGGTTACAAATAAGTTCTTCACAATCATTGCATCTATATGCTGGAAAAAAACCATTGTATTGTGGGGATACCATAATGTCTGTTTTGTATAACCAAGAAAAAGATCCGAATGATGGTTTTCTTTATATAAGGTATTTTGAAGAAAATGTATTCGGAAAAAATGCGTAAAATATGTGTTGTCGGATCCGGCGATTATCTTTTTTTCTATAAAATTTGAAGAAATTATACAGAAAGACGACATTATTGTGTCTGGAGGCTGCCCTTTTGAAGCTGACGATCTCGCAAAAAAATATGCTTCTGACAAAATGCATAAAATTATTATTTATAAGCCTGATTGGCATAAATATGGTCGTGCTGCTGATATGATTAGTGATATGGTAAATGATGTTGATCATTTAGTTTCCTTTTGGGATGGAAAAAGTGTAGGAACAAAAGACTCAATTAATAATACATACTAGTAATAGTTAATTTAGTGACTATCCCGAATCCTAACTAAACATATGTTCATTATAATCTAAAAACTTCGGAGCCATAAAAATATTCTTTTGTATTAAATTATGGAAAATAAATCAATACCTTTGTATTTTGAGTAAATAACTCAAAAAACTTAATATGAACATGAACATCTTTTGTGATAGAATTTGTCTCCGCAATATTGGCAATAATCATCATTGTCTAATCTTTCTTCAAAATATTTTTTGAATACAAATTTAGTAAATCCATTTTTAAAGAATTCAAAAATTTTTTCATGATTATACTTAGGATCATCATTTTTCAGCCAATTCCATATGCAATAGTCTATATCTTGTGATAAATTCATTTGATCGCAAGTGAGCACAAACCCCTTTCCTACAATTTCTTCAAATGAACATTTCTTGCAAAGAGTTGCGCCTTGAACATAAATAAATTCAGTATGGTCTTTCAGTGTGCAAAGGTTTTCTGTTGAAAATTCTTTGATATCTTCCATTTTTTGTCAAATAATTGATTTTTTAGAAGAAAAAATCAATTTCACATGATGTGTTATCAAAAAAAATTTTTTTCTGATTTAGGCGAAAAGGTTCATGGAACCCAAAGTCGAAGGACTAAGGGTTGTTGTTCCATCATGTGAATATTTGGCTTCAACTTCTGCATGTTGTAGAGACGTTTTCAGATAAATTCGAGCAGTTCCTGTTCGAAGATTACAAATATATCCATACGAAACTGTATCCAAACATTGCCCCTGAAGTTTTCCTGTTAGACGACAAATGCCCATATACAAACTAGCAAGATTGTAATCATTGTGTCCAAAACAGTAATCAAAAGCATTATTCAATCGAGGAAGCAGTTCCTTAATTTTTTCAGAATGATCGATAATGGAAGGTTTTGGTGGATCTTGAGAAGATCCAGCAGCATCAGCTTTCACAAACATTCCACTAAATAGTGACGACCACGATGAAGGTTGCCTTGTTTCGCCGGAAACAATCGCCGATTCATCTTGAGAAGCAGATGCCGTAGGCAATGGCTCCTCCGGAGCAGCCGTTGTTGCTGGCAATGGCCCTTGGAAAGCTGCCGCTGCAAAGGATTCCTGGTTGATTGCATTTTCTCGTAGACGACGTCGCTGACGTCGGGACAACCGACCCGTTTCCTCAGTAGTTTCAACTGAGTGGGAGATTTCATTCAAAAAATTCTTTCCAACAAAATTATCGGGAACAGCGATCCGGGCGAGAAGCCTTTCTGCTAGCAAAATGTCTTCGGTTGGATCGTATTTATAATCATTGACAGTAAATTTTGGAAACTCATCTGGCAATAGATCTTTCATAAACGAGCTAACAACAACGTTTTTACCACTTTTTGGAAGAAGCTGATCCATTGAAATTAGTTTCTCTTGCCATGGATGAGCAAAATGCCATCGGTTGGGCTCATCAGACTGAACATAGAAAAAATCCATTTTTTCTAGCAACGATCTTTTTGAAACAAACACATAAAGATATTTTTATTTCAATTTTTTTTGAAACTATTCTTGAAGCCTGAGAAGATCTTATAGGGAGAATCGTTTCCAGTCATAAGAGCATCTATGGACGGCAAATAATACTTTCGCTCCCACTGGTAGCATTTTTCCATCACAAAAAGAAAGATGTTCTTTTTAATACAAACCAATGTTGTTGTCTTTCGGGGTTTATTGAAATGGCTTTTTTTCTTCTCCAAATTCAATAGAGGGGTTATCTAAAAAATTGTAGTATCCATCTGGTAAAAAATGACCATTACCATGAGAAATAATGATTAGTTTTGAATTATAAGTTTTAAAATTTTCTCCAGTTCGATAAATATAAATTTGCGGGGAAATCATCTCGTTGTGAGATGATCCACTCTCATCACAAAAAAAGGTATATAATTGAGAAGTTGAGTCAGCATTTAAAAAACTCTTGAATACGGAGCATAAATTTAGTTTTTTTAAGTATATATTTTCCAATAAAATTAATATTTAGGTAAAATGAAATGGATAATGATTTTAGCCATTTGAACCAAAAAGATGACAGTTTACATTGCGGCCATGAATTTGGGCTGAAAGTCCAACTGGTGCAAAGAGAGTAAATGTGACTTCATCCCAGTCTAAGACAAGTCAATGGAGGATAGATTTTTCACCAATGTCTCCAACTGGTTACAAAGGATTCTATTGTTTTGAAAATTATTGGCAATCTGGAAAAATATATGAGGGAACAGATAGAGAAAAAACGCTTGGTTGGTGGAAATCCCAAATTTATGGAAAAAGACGTTTTCCTCAAGGGAAAGGTAAAAGAATTTTGGGTGCCAAATATTTTGATCGGATAGATACTCTAGATTATATTGAGGCCAGAAAAAAAGTTTATCTTCCTGAATATTGGAATCTGGTTAAAGATACAAATTCAATCAAAATACTAATTTCTCTAATTGAAAAAGGGGAATCTATCGTTTTATACGGTTTTGATGGTCCTCGTGATCGGGATGGAAATCCCCTTTGCATTGAGGCTTCCCTTGATTTCCTTAAAAATAAATTAAATGATGAGACTCATCCCTTTGGACATGGTTATATTATTTCAGCTATTATCCAAGGATTTTTACAAGAAACTCTTCTTTCCTAATAAACAAATTTTTACATAATTAAAACATTTGTAATAATCTTCATTATAAAGCTTATAATTCAGAAGGCCTATATTTGAGTAAATTAATCGAAAAACTTTTTCGACTAAAAAT
>CALAYS010000068.1 GCA_937895515.1 uncultured bacterium | reverse complement strand
TGCTTTAAGGCATTCCCATACGCAAAGAAAAGGGGAGGAGGCATAGCTATAGTTGCACTAAAGTCAACATCAACTCCGGATCTTTCCTTTATTTGGGCTTTGCATGATTGCCAATACTCTCCCTGCCAGAAAGTCATAAATACCAAATTATAAACAGCTTTCTTAGCAGCATTTTTTGTGTAGTATATCTTCTTAGCACCGTCAACTTGTACTCTTCTGCCTTTATAAAAAACTCCATACGTCTCTCTAGGTTCATATTGATCCAATACTACTACTGAAGAATCAATAGCCTTTAAAATACCATCATTTAGCTCCATAAATCTACGTGTTTAAATCCCTCCTTCGACGGAATGTCTCTGGTTACTGTTGCCATATAAAAATTACCAAATTCGAAAATTATATTCTCGTTTCTCAGATCCAATTCAGCTATATGCCACTCTCTCCCGTCGGCTCTTAGATATTTGATCATTTCCGAATAATCGGTAAATATTGTTCCTCCTTCACCTGCACCACCGTCGATTGGACATTTCCCTGTTAAGAAATCTTCTGATATGTGGTGTTTCCAGGCTCTACCCGTGTATAGATTTTCTCTCATACATTGGATAGTTTTTCGTTGAGTTCTTCGATAATCTTTGTAGTTTTATCATCCCTGTCCTCTGTGTAGCAATCAACAACATTTCGGCCGCTGTAGTATTTTCCACCAAATCCAAGTTTACCCTGAAATCTCCATTCCCCCGCATCCATCCTCATTTTCACAGTGATGATAGATGAACGATTCTCTCATTCTCTCAGAAGCTCCTCCAATATCAACTAACAGTGAGTATATTTGGTTAGCCTTATCTACCGGAATTAACTTTTCCTTCATAATTATTGGAAATCAGAGATTGAGTTATTGAATTTGCTTCCGACTTGATTACCGGTAATAGCACCCATGCAATATACCCTGCAGTATTCAAATGACTGTGGTCCTTCGGATATAAATAAAACGTGATAGTCTTGATCATTAACAGCTATAGATGTTACTATCATTTTATTTTTACTCTTTATCAGATATACAAAATTTTTCATAATTTATTTGTTTTTAATTGATTTACATACAAATATATGAAATCCATATCGAATAAAAAAATTATTCGCCGATTATTTTTACGTATCCAGTTCCGTGTTCAACGTTAAACCAAACCTGTTTATTCTTGGGTAGATCAACCTTTCCTGTTCCATATAGGGATGGAATATTAAGTGCTTTTGACAGTGCGAGTATATGAGAGAAGTTTGTTGCGTTCTCAACAATAAGTGCTTTTTTATCAAGAAGTTTCTCCGCCTCGCAATCTTCTTCTACAATTAATATCTCGTCAGAGTTTATTTCAACTCCACAGTTTATATAACGTGGTTTACAGAAGGTTTTACCTATAACTATGGCCTTATCCAATTCGTCTTGCTGTGGTTCAAAGTTTGTTTGCGGACTTCCTTTAAGTGTTCTGAATTGGACTATTCTAATGTCACCATCAGCAACTCTAACAAATTCCAACTGGATGTCTTCCTCGAACGTTGTTGCAAGCTCTCTAGCTATCGTTTTTAGCTCCGCTGCTTCATCCAAACTTATTTCGAAGCTTGGTTTCTTGCCTCCGACAATATCTCCTTGTAAGGAGCTACAAGCTATTCCTATTTCATACTCCATAAGAACTGCATATTCCCTTGAGTATTTACTGACTTCTTTTGTTTTTATACAATTCACAACTCCATTTTCACCTTCTAGGTACTCCTGGTAGAACCAATTTATTTCATTTTTACCTCTAACTCCCTTATACTTATCAAAGTCTTTTTGTATCTGTATAACCGCATCACGAGCCTCCTCTTCTGTGTTAGTCTTGATACTATTAAGTAAACCTGGAATTGAGTATTTTGGCGACGTTCTAACGAAATTTGCTTTCCAATCCTCTCTAAAGTCTTTAGAAACCTCGCATGTTTTGATATGGGGAAAGAACTTTTTCAGAAACATTATGTTTCCATATTTAGCTCCCATCCCTTGTTTAAAACAGAAAAATTCACGAAGTCCTTCGTTTACTGCTCTTTTCTCGTTGTTGGTGTAGTGCTGCAAACGATGTTCTCTAAGTCGCCATAGTTCATCAACCTGTTCATCGCTGAGCTGGTAGTACTTATTGAAATCAAAATGCAGTGACTCCAAACCATATGCAGCAGCACCGCATAGCATATTGGATGATATTGATAGTGCATCACAGTCCAATCTGTCCTCACCCTCGACAAGTCCAAG
>CALAYS010000067.1 GCA_937895515.1 uncultured bacterium | reverse complement strand
GTATTAAAAGCAGCCAGCATAACTAATTTCTCATCATCTCCATAGGAACAAACTATTCTATTCTTTGGGTAGATGATCTCAAAAAGAAAAGTAAATTTCTCAGAAAAAACTTCCTTATACGTTTCATTTCTTTTCAATATTTCTTTGGCGTAGATAGCAACATCTGAATAGAATGATCCCTGTGTTGCCAGATGCCATTCCCCTTCATAATTAAATAATATGCCAAGAGATCCGTCAAGCTTTTCAAAAACCTCAAAATTAAGATTAGGTACATTAGATTCATCAATATTGAAGAACTTAGGAAATGTACGGGCAATCAGATTACCATCATCATCAAGAACAGTTCCTCTCATATTTTTCGTTACATCGTCCCAATTCCATTCGAATTGACAATTACGTGAATATTTATAAATAGCTATTGGAAGCTCCTTATGCTCGCATTTATCGATCAATCCCTTTGCTACATATTCATTTATTGTTTCAATATTGTATTTCATTTTCTTCTAATTTTTTTTCTATGTATGATGCTATGTTTATAACTGAATCGCTGTCTATCCAATTATAGGAAACCCCATTAAAGACAACAGAAAAATCTCCGTCCGACCAATCATAGATTGCATCATCAAATGTCTCTATCGTTATAGTTCTAGAATCTAGATCCTTTAATATGTTTGTCAACATGCCAGATCTTGAAACCTCCCTCGATCTTTTTGGTCCAAAATAGAATCTATCACCGGTTGCTCCGCTTCTTAATATTAAATCGAGTCCAGAATAATCGTCAATCAATTTATAATTGTCAATAACATATATTTTGGCAGCTTCAATCAAAGAATTGTGTGCCACCCATATTTTACTATTATTATCCTGGAAATTCATTTCTGAATATTCCTTAGTTGATCTTATGTAATTTAGAGCTCTCTCCTCAGCTTCTGCCAGATCCTTATTCATCTTTTATTTTTTATATCACAAAAGTAATAAATTCTTTCGAAATATAAAAATAATTTATCAAAATTTATCAAAATAAAAAACCCAACCTTTAGAGTTGGGTTTTTTTATAGATATTTTTTGGTTATTCGCCGCCTCCGCCGCCATCTCCACCACCGTCTCCTCCTCCTGAATCTCCTCCACTGGAATCGCTCCCACCTTCAGAACTTCCTGATGATTCAGACATTCCGCCATCAGATGCTTCCGATGCTTCGCTTCCACCTGCATTTTCTCCTGTGGATTCCGACATTGCATCAGCTACAGTTTCGGGTACAGATTCAAAATTGGAAACATTTTCCGATGTTGGAGTCCATGCAACAGTTTCCGATGAGTCATAATTCGTAAAACTTGGGGATGTTCCTGCATAAGTATAGCTTCCTGTTGTGCTGTTCAAGTAGTAGATATACCAGAGTCCATCATCTCCATGATAGCAATATCCAGGTCTATCCTTGGTTGCATAAGTTTCACCGTTTCCTTTTTTGGTGTTACCAACACACGAGACAATTAATATTGCCAGAATTAAATAGAAAAAATTCTTCATAGTTAAAATAAATTAATGTTCAAAATAATAAGATTTGTAATGGATATTCTTGTTGTTTAGCTCGTATTGAGCCTTAGAAGCCTTTATTGCCTCCTCCTTTGTCTTGTTCTCAAATGGACAAGAATATTTTTTTGGTGGTATTTTATCCAGATCATCTATGATGATCACCAGATGTTCCCTCGATTTTTTAGTGGTGTCCGCCTGCATTTGACTCTGCTTTTTCGTGTAAATAATCAATTATTGAAAGTATCAGAGATCCGACAAGGAATGATCCATGTATAAGCATCTGTTTATTCAATTCGTCCCAACTAGTAGCTGAAGCATTAATAAATGTTTGCAAAAGATGTATAGAAGAAACCCCAATTAATGAAGTACTCATTTTAACCTTAAGCATTCCAGATGAAACATTTTCTCCCTGAACCCCGTGTCCCTTATCGACAAAAGAATTATAACTTCCTGTTATAATCATCTTAACAAGGTTGGCTATCATTACAATGTCGACTATTTCCAGAATCATCAACATAACTGATTCCTTTGTTAGGTGTCCAATTTCTGTTAGAAGATGAAATATCTCCTTCGTATAGACAAAGGTGTAAATGAACATCACTACAATAAGACCAATGTAGAATGGTATAAGTAACCATCTAGATCCGAAGATCAAATTTTCAATAAATTTTTTCATAAATGTTTTTATTTTTATTTTGCAAACATATACAAAATATTCGGAATAAAAAAATAATAAATTAAAATCTTTTTAAAACATAAACTTTCTTGCTTGATCTTGTATAAGCA
>CALAYS010000066.1 GCA_937895515.1 uncultured bacterium | reverse complement strand
ATTCATTATTTTACTTCTACAGTAAAATTTCTATTCTCATATTTAGTTTTTAACCAATCATGAAAATTGGTGTTTTCACTTACTTTTAAGTGCTGGGCAATTTCATTACCAGCACTTGTTAGAAAATAAAAATCTGGGAGAACAATATTTTTATCAGTTTCACTTTTTGGCGTAAAATAAACTTTTTTACCGGAATATAAATCAACTACTACACCTTGTGTTGTTATTTTCGATTCATTAGCTGATATAAGACCAATATTTTGTAATTCAAGAAATTCAGTATATGAAATACCAAGTTTTTGGATGTCCTTTCCATCTGAAAAGGAATCTTTAAATATGCCAATGTTCACCATTGCAATACTCAATACGTTTATAAAATTCTTCAAGATTTTTGAATCTACTGATTTTAATACATGTAATGTACTCATAGAATATGTTTCTGGATTGTTGTATTCTCCTGCAATAATTTTTGACAATAAATCCTGCATTTCTGAGTTAGAAATATCTTTTGCATGTTCTAGTAATCCATAAAATAAGTCATTACCATCTTCAATTTTATTCGAATCAGAGATCAATTGAGGTTGAGTTTTGACTAAGACAGATCCAAGATTTGAGTATTCTCGAATAAATTTTTGTTCTTGTGCTTTTTGAAACCAAGGCTTTTCTGCTTCCCATTTTACCATTTCTTTCTCTGTTGCTATTTCTTTTTGTGCCTCAAGTTTTCCGATACTTTTTCCAAAAAGCCATAGAGAAATTAACTCACCAAAACTAGCGAGTGGTTTTTGAGAAACATCGCTCACTACTTTTGTAATTGTTGTTGGTATTATATTTGGATCCATAAAATTACTTTTGTTTTAAATCTGTATAGATTTTTTTTGCTATATGATACGCAAAATTGACTGGTACAGCATTGCCTATCATTTTATAGCCGTCGGCTACATCACGATATTTAAAAATAAAGTCATCTGGAAATGTTTGTATTCTTGCACACTCTCTCACAGATAGACGACGATACAAATCTTCTTTACCTGGAACAAAAACTCTTTCATTTTGAGATATGAATTTCATTTTCGGAGCTTGTGGGTGTAGTGGTGCATGACGACCGCCAGCTTGAATAGTAAACGAAGGTTCATCCCATGAGCGAACACGATTTCTAGACATGTACATCGTTGAAAATCCACCTATCATGTACTCATGATTCGGAATTTTTAAACTATCTCCGTTAGTTTTATTTTTTTCTAAAGCAGGTTTCGCCAATCTTAAATCATAAATTGCATCTTTTAAAACTGGCTTATATTTTTGTGGTTCAGGAAATTCAAATTTCTTTTTTAAATCTTTTCTATAACCTACAATAATGACACGCAATCTATCCTCTGGAACATCAAAATCATTCGCATTCAAAAGTTGATATGAAATTGTATATCCTGCATTTTCGAATTCTTTTAAGATTGCGTTAAATGCCTCCGCGTGTTTTGGGTGTAAAATACCAGATACATTTTCCGCAAGGAAAAACTTTGGCTGTTTATCTTTCAAAATACGAATATAATCATAGAAAAGTTTACCTCTCTGATCGTTTATTCCTCTTCCTGCACCTGCCTCACTCCAGCTCTGACATGGTGGTCCGCCAACTATTCCATCTACTGTTGGCACATCCTTACTTTCTACATCAGTAATGCTACGAGTATCAAGTTTTGTATCTGGAAAATTTAATTTGAAAGTATCCCAAATTGTTGAATCATATTCATTCGCCCAGACAACATGAAAACCAGCTTTTTCAAAGCCTTTATCTAGTCCGCCTGCACCTGAAAAAAAAGAAGCTACTTTCATATGTTAATCTTTGCTAATGTTAAGAGTGTTTTTAAAAAGTTTCTTTGGTGACTTCAAGAGATTTATGTCAAATTTCAAGGAAGATTCAACCCTAGAGCTTGCGTTGTGAATTCTAAAAGACAAAGTCCAGTCATTATCCATTGTTACTATCGCCGTTGTATCACTATCAGTTTTAAAATCTATATCAATAATCTCTGTCGGTAATGGAACTTTTGGAGTTTTATATTTAGGTTGAACATCTTTGAAAGGTAGATTGAGAGTCCCGTTTATATTATAAGCGTGGATTTCAACTTTATTTTTACCCTTCACAACTTTATAGAAATCTCTATTCCCAACAAGATAGGCAACAAGATTTGATGCGACTTTATTTGGATTTTCTTTTTGTAGAGTTTTTAACTCTTCAATGAAAGCTTTTAGAATTGGAACATAAACATCTGAGTGATAATCACCAAGTTCACTCCACTTTTTTGTAGCATTACTTTCTCTTCTGATTATTTCTAAATTATTAAAAATTGGCGTTACTTTATCAAAATAATTTTTAGAGACTTTTATACCAAACCATTTTTCACCAAAATCAATACTCGAAGAAAGTCTTGAGTGTTTTACTGCATGATGATTATTTTTTGCCGACACGCCTATTTCCCATTTTTGCAAAAGACGAATAGCAAGAACATCTCTCACATCTCCTTTTTTGCCTTTATCGTCAGATAAGATTTCGAGCTGTAAAATATCGTCTTTTCCAATATCATTGGAAAGTCTGGGTTCAATATCCATTAAAAAATTTACTGCGAAACTCGCTGACAGTGAGTATTCGCTTTGTTCTAGTACCGACACACTTTCAAAACATTCTTTTGCAATCTGAAAAGAAGAATTCTTAATAACCTGTACATTTGTTTGTTTCTTGAGTTTTTCTTCAAATTGAACAAGCAAAGAGTATTCAAAAGATTTTCCCGTTATCATTTGTTTTGATTCTTTTGATGCCATAAAATTATTTGATTAAATCATCTACTGATACATTCAAACCTTTTGCAATTTTTGAAAGAGTGTCGATAGTAGGGTTAGGGTTTTGTCCTGATTCGACATTCACGACAGTATTTAAAGAAAGATCAGCAAGTTTTGATAGTCTATCTTGCGATACACCAAGTGCTTGCCGTGTCTTTTTAATATTCGCACCAATATTTGGTGTTTTTTTACTTGCTTTGTTATTCATAATTTGATACCATTATAATGTATAGGTTAAAATATATGATATATATCTCAACTAATCTAATTGTAGCAAATTTTATGAAAAATATCAAAGATATTTTTGTATTTTATATC
>CALAYS010000065.1 GCA_937895515.1 uncultured bacterium | reverse complement strand
CCGATCTAAAGTAGCATCGCCCGCAAACATATTGAAAAATACTTGAAACAAAATTCCCTACTCTCTAGATTACTTTCTTTTAATCAAAAATAAAAAAAGCTCAAATATCTGTCTCACGACGAATATTTGAGCTAAACCACAAAATTAGATGGTGGTTTGTTTGGAATTTGGAATAAGGAACTTGAACTATTTATTTTTAATGAAATTAAATACCTTTCGTGCACATTGTTGTGTTAAAGGTGTTGTCATATAATCTTTCTCGTTAACATATTCGAAAGACCTTGGAATTATTGTTTCATTTTGCAGTACCCACTCCTCTGTTTTTGCTTCTTCTATTACATAAAGATGAACACGATAAACGGGTTTATCATTTTCCCAGTAAATGAATTCTTCAACAAGGTCGGTTTCCTTCATTATTCTACCGGTTTTATTTAAAGAAATTTCCAAAAATAAATCGTTATGCTTTTGTTTCTTTTTATTCAAATCGTCTTCCTCTTCTTTATTTTTATCAAATACATGAGCAGAGGGGAAAATCGATCGAATACCATAATTTTTGTATTGTTTCTCTACTAAAGAGAACACCACATTTCCAAGATGGTTAATTCTGTAATGAGCTACGATCACTAGCTCATCAAGGTTTTCAGTGTCAGTTGCTGTGGCAGCATTGGTTTGTTCTTGTGTGTTATCTATCATTTGCGTATTTTTTTAGTCCATTTAAATATACTACTTTTATAGATTTTGTCAAATAAAAATGCCCCGCGTGAAAGTCATTAGACTAACAGCGAGGCTATATACAAACAGGAACGGTCTTATTTAATATTAAAATACTCTTTCATCACCCATTTGGTCATAGGTGTCGTTTCTATTGAATTAAGTATTTTATCCTTATTCCAAAAATCAGGTTTTAAAGTTGGCACCATATTATGTGAATTACCCTTAGCAATATAAAGATAAATTATAATTGTATCCCCTTTTTTTTCTTCATATACTAAGCGTTTTAGATACTCAATATTCTGTATGTGCCCTCCTTTACGGATAGCTGACATAGCAGCATTTAAGTGTGCCCTTTCTAGATCAACATAATTTTCCTCTAATTGCTTTGAGGGAAACTGTTTTGATCGATTCCCCCTAAAGGTTTTTTCTACTATTTCAAATTGGTTTTTCCTTTCCTGGATTACCAAAGATAATTGAAGAGATTTCGCTGTTGCTTCCATGGTAGTAACACTTGTTTGACTTGTTGATGCATTTTTTTTCATTTTCAAATTTATTAAAGGGTTAAATTATTTTTTTAGTTAATATTTAAATTACTCTTTTAAAACCTTTTTGTCAAATAAAATAGCACCTTAGTAAAAACCAAGATGCCATCAAAAATTTTTAGATTGGATCAACTTTTAGATGGTACAAATACCATTTTAATACAATCTTGTGACAAATTTGTAACCTCGGGAGATGTAATCGCTTGAAATAACGATACTTTAGTTACATCTCCAGCTACAACCTTTTTAGGAATAGCTATCAAAGCTGTTACTATACCAGTGTAAAGATAAACTTTATAAATATCACTTTCGTCTTTCCAATAAAAATCTCTAACAAAAGAAATATCTACAATTTTCCCGATCTTTTTCATTGATCGCATAACTGTTTCTTCGGGAAATTCACCTTTTTCGATTTTACAAAAAGTTATAGTGGATTTTAGAGAATCCTCTTTGAATAGTTTTTCTGTTATCGTTAGATAAATTCTGCCTTCTTCCCCAACTTTTTCATACGCGATAAGGGCTGTCATATTTTTTATTTCAGCCCCGCTTGGGATGTCTTGTTCTTTAATTTCCATAAGTTTCAATTTAAAACTTATAATAACACCACTTGAAATTTTGTCAACATAAAACCCCTATTAAGGGGTTTTAGAGGCTAAAGGTTGAGATGTTGTACAAATCTTGGTCTTCTGTTGATTCTTTACTTTCTACGTTATTTTGAGACTGTGGAATAAATGTATTTTGATTTATATTTTGGATCACAGGCTGATTTGTTTGTTCTGGAATTTGGATTACAGCATCTTTTTCAATTTCCATAGCAACTGAGTTATCACCTAATTCGATGTTATTTACTTCATCATCTTTATTTATCATATAAGAGATGGCTTCATCAATGGCTTCTATTGGACTATCAGTGGATACAACTGGTTCCGGATTTGCAAAAGCATTAATAGTTGTTTCCTGGGGAATCAGATTCTCTGGTGGAGCAACTCTTTGTCTTTCAAATCTTTGCATCATTGTTTCGGTATTACCGCCTTCATTAATATTGCGTTCGATTTGTTTTGATTTTAATAAATTTAAAATCTCTTCTAAATCCGCATCCGAGAAAAAGTCAATTGTAATTTTACCACCGTCGGCTTTTCTTTGAATATGCACACGGGTACCTAGCTTTTCTTCTAAATCATCTTCAATGCTTAGTGTATTAGCATCGGGTAATAATTCCTTTTTACGAACACGGTCCACTGCGATCCGACGAGCAATTCTTTCCGCTTCACGGACAGATAATTTTTTGTAAACTATTTCTTTAAACAAAGTCTCTTGTTCTTCGGGTCGATCAACTAACATCATTAATGGTCTTGTGTGGCCTTCCATTATTTTACCAACTTGGAGAGCGTCTAAAATATCCTGAGGCATTTGCAGTATCCGAAGCGAGTTAGAAACATATTCCCGACTCTTACCCATTTTTTGTCCAACTTGGGCATGAGTTAAACTAAACTCATCAATAAGTCGCATAAATGCCCGAGCGCGGTCAACTGCATTTAAATCTTCACGTTGCAGGTTTTCAATGATAGCTAATTCTAGCTTCATCTTGCTATCGTCCCCCTCGCGGATAATAACAGGAACTTGTTTAACCCCAGCTAACCGTGATGCACGAAGACGTCTTTCCCCAGCAATAAGTTCATATGTAGTTTCCAGACCGCTGCCGTCTTGTTTTTCAACTTCAACACGCGATACAACCAATGGTTGCAATACTCCATATTGGCGAATAGAATCTGCTAAATCTCGCAGTGCGGACTCGTCAAATTCACGACGAGGCTGGTAAGGGTTCGGATTTATTTTATCCGTATCTATAAAAAAAATTGAGTTGGAATATAATGCCATAAAATAATTATACCAGAGACAAAATTAAATGCATATTGATTATAAACTAATTTCAGTGTAAAGTATGTGGACAAGTGAATATATGCCGAAGTGGCGGAATGGTAGACGCGCTCGACTCAAAATCGAGTCTCGTGAGGGGTGAGAGTTCGAGTCTCTCCTTCGGCACAAATTAAAAAAACAGGATTAATCCTGTTTTTTTTAATTTACAAACTCAGGTTCGGGGCTAAGAGTAATTCCAAATTTATCATAAACGGTTTTTATTATGATATCTTTTATTTTTACAAGGTCATCATATGTACCACCACCACGGTTAACTAATACCAGTGCATTTTTTTCATAAACCCCAACTTTACCAAAATCTATACCCTTTAATCCTGATTGATCAATAAGATACCCCGCGGAGACTTTGATTTTATCACCATACGGATACACTGGGATATTAGGGTATTTTATTTTTAAATCTTCAGCTACTTTATTTTCAATAATTGGATTTTCAAAAAATGATCCACAGTTAGGTAATGTTTCTGGATTAGGTAATTTGCTCCATCTAATTTCAATAATTGCATTTCGAATATCGGACAAGTTTGGATTTAAATTATTTGCTAAATCAAAATATTCCTGCACACCTTTGTATTCTGGAACCTTGGGATTGTTTTTTGATAGCATTAAAGTAACATCAATTATTATATATCTACCTTTTTCTGTGCTTTTAAAAATACTATTACGATAACTAAAATTACATTGTTCTTTATTTAAAGTAACAATATTTTTATTTTTAGTATCATAAGCATTTAAAGAAACAAATACATCTTTTATTTCTGAGCCATAGGCCCCAACATTTTGGACTGGGGTTGCGCCCACAGTACCCGGAATAGCGGACAGTGCTTCAATACCAGAATAATTATTATTCACAGCCCACTCAACTACACTATCCCAATTCTCTCCGGCACCAAGCTTAACCAACACCTGATCATTATTGTTTTCAAGAATTTGAATTCCAAGGATTTCAATTTTTAAAATTGGTCTATTGGTAATTGTTGGCGCAATTATTAAATTGGATCCCCCACCTAAAATAAATGGATTTTCACTGGGTTTTAAGTTTTTATAAAAATCTATGATTTCATTAGTATTTTTAATATGGAAAACATTCGCCATGGCTGGCAATTGCATTGTGGTAAACTTGTCAATGTTTATTAACTCACTGTGCATATGTATATATACTAATATATCATATATGATATATTAGTAAACATGAATAAAAAGAAGTCCCCCCAAGAACATATTGGATATCTTATCCGTACTATTCGAGAACGTGAAGGTTTGACCCAAGTAGAGTTTGCTAAAATGCTGGAAACTTCACAGTCAGCAGTAGCTCGGATGGAAAAAGGCGACCAAAACTTTACAACTAAAGAGCTAGATAGAATTGGCGAAACTTTAGGTCAACGTCTTGTATCACTGGCTCCACGAACTGATGATTTTGAAATCAACGGTGGCATTAAACTATCCGGCACCGTTACAACTCATTATTCTAAAAATGGGGCGTTGGCTTTGATGGCGGCAAGTTTGTTAAACAAAAAACCAACAACACTTTTTGGAGTGCCACGAATTGAAGAAGTTTTTAGATTAATAGAAGTTTTTGAAAGTATTGATATTAGGGTTATTTGGCTAGATGACCATACTTTAAAAATAACCCCGCCCGATGTTTTTGCTATTGAAAAAATTGATGAAGCTATCGCTGGCGGAATTAGAGTTAACTTATACCTTATTCCCCCATTGGCACATAGAATGAAAGAATTTAGACTACCTAATCCTGGTGGTTGTAAAATGGGTGAAAGAACAATTTCTGCACATAAATACGCACTTGAAAAATTAGGTATTAAAATAAAATCTGAAGCTAAACATTACAAAGTTACAACTGAAAAACTAAAGCCGGCTGACATAACAATGTATGAAGCCAGTGATATGGGTGTTATTAATGCTCTTATGGCAGCGGCACTTATCCCAAATGGAAAAACTATAATTCGTTTTGCTCCACCTAATTACCAAGTGCAAGATGTTTGTTTCTTCTTGGAACATTTAGGTGTAAAAATTGAAGGTATCGGCACAACAACATTAACAGTCCATGGAATAAATGAAATTGACCAAGAGACTATCTGGTATAATAGCGAGGACCCAATCGAAACAATGTTTTTCATTGCAGCAACTGCTGTAACTAATGGGAATGTAACTATTAAAAGATGCCCAATAGACTTTTTAAGACTTGAATTATTAAAGCTTGAAAAAATGGGCTTAAAATTTACTACTAGTAAAATCTACAAAGGTGAAAACGGCCGAGTTGATTTGGTAGATATAGTGATTAAAGAAAGTGTCTTAAAAGCACTGCCAGACAAAATTCATGCATTGCCTTACCCAGGAATAAATAATGACAATTTGCCATTTTTTGTACCAATTGCAACCCAAGCTGTTGGCACGACACTGGTTCACGACTGGACTTGGGAAAACCGAGCAATTTATTTTACAGAAATTAATCGCCTTGGGGCCAAAGTATTGTTAGCTGACCCTCACCGAGTTTATATAGAAGGCAAAACTGAATTAAAAGGAGCTCAAATTGTTTGCCCACCAGCACTGCGCCCAGCAACAATTATTTTAATTGCAATGCTGGCAGCAGAGGGTAAATCAATACTGCGTAATGTTTATGCAATTAACCGCGGATATGAAAATTTAATTGAAAGATTAAATGATCTTGGGGCTAATGTAAGACAAATAAAAAATTTAGACTAAATGACTAAAGCTAAAGTTATAGTAATTTGTGGGCAAACTAGTACCGGCAAAAGTGACTTTGCGGTAGCTTTAGCAAAAAAAATAAAATCTACAGAAATCATTTCCGCAGATTCACGCCAAGTATATATTGGACTAGATATTGGGTCTGGTAAAATTACCCCAAAAGAAATGCAGGGTATACCCCATCATATGTTAGATGTAGCAAAACCTAATAAAGTTTTTACAGTAGCACAGTATAAAAAATTAGCTGATAAAAAAATCCGTGAAATTATAAAAAATGGAAATATTCCAATTATTTGTGGTGGAACAGGATTTTATATTGATGCAATCATTAATGATATTACACTGCCTCAAGTTCCGCCCAATAAAAAATTGCGTATCGAGCTAGAAAATAAAACAGCTAGTGAATTATTTAATATCTTAAAAAAACTTGACCCAACTCGTGCGCAAAATATTGATTCTAAAAATCCAGTTCGTTTAATTCGAGCAATTGAGATAGCTACTGCTCTTGGATCTGTCCCAAATGCAAACCCGACTTGTGGCAAATATGATGTTTTAAAAATTGGGCTTAATTTAGCTGATGAAGTTTTAAAAGAGCGTATTTATAAACGCATTATAAAACGCATAAAAGGTGGCATGATTGATGAAGTTATGGATTTACATAACAATGGCCTTTCTTGGGCTAGAATGGGCGATTTAGGGCTAGAATACCGCTATATTAGCCAATATTTGCAAGAAAAAATTGATAATGAAAGCCGACCTTCGCAAATGCTACGGCGAGCTAAAATGATAGATAAACTAAATAAAGAAACATGGCAATACGCCAAAAGGCAAAAAACCTGGTTCAAGCGTGACCGTAATACTATTTGGATTAATCCCTTAAATAAAGTTGAAATAAAAAATACTTTTACAAAAGTTAAAGAATTTTTAGGTTAGTTATTTTGATTTTAAAATAACATGTAACCATTTTTTATTATCAACATACGAAATATTTAAAATTTCAAAAGGTAATTGAGATATTAATTCTCTTATTTCATCTTCTGTGTGATAATTATAATATCTAGGTGCATCTATTTTTTCTTGCGTAAATTCTTCACCTTCTCCAGTTTTTAAAGAAAAGGTAGCTATTCCATCTTTCTTAAGAACTTTTGATATGTTTAAAATTGCTTTTTCAAAAACATCTTGCGGTGCATGAAGTAAAACAGCATTAGCAAAGAAACCATCAAAATTATTAAACCATTCTTCTTTGGGTTCATCTCTAAAATCAAATTCGGCAGTATCAAATCCTTCTTTAGAAAGTTTTTCTAAAGCTTCAGGAATTATATCTGTACAAGTTACCCGATAACCTTTTGAGGCAAAATAGCGGGCATCTCTACCAGTAGCAGAACCAAGCTCAAGAATAGAACCATTTTCAGGTAAATGGTTTAAAAAATTATCTATCCATTCTTTAAATTCGCCACTAACTTCACTAACTGTTCTTTCTGAATATTTATCAAAATTTTCTTTATAAGTTTTTATAGTTATATCATTTTTATTTTCCATAAAATCTAATTATTTGTTTTTAATTTTTGTTCTTTATTAAACCGTTCAATCGCTAATTTGATTAAGGTATCAATTAATTTAGTATAACTTATACCACTAGCTTCCCAAAGCTTGGGATACATACTAACCGATGTAAACCCAGGAATTGTGTTTATTTCATTAATTAATATTTCACCGTTATCTTTAAGAAACATATCAACGCGACCTAAGCCTTCACACGAAAGTGCTTTAAAAGTTTTAATTGATAAATTCTGAATTTTTGAAATAATTGATTTTGGTAATTTTGCAGGAATATTTATTATTGCTCCATTTTCATCAACATATTTTGTTTCATAAGAATAAAAATTGGTATTAACAATAACCTCACCTGGAATAGAAGCGATTGGATTATCATTCCCTAAAACAGCACATTCAATTTCTCGCCCAACGATAGATTCTTCTATTAAAATTTTACGATCATAAGAAAAAGCTTTTTTAATCGCATCTTTAAATTCAATTTCATTTGAAACTTTACTAATACCAACAGATGAACCAAGATTAGCTGGTTTAATAAAAATAGGTAATCCAAGATTTTTTATAACTTTTTTATAAGAAATTTCTTCATTATCTTTAAATACTAAAAATTTACCCACAGGGATTCCTGCTTCACGTAAAAGTCTTTTCATGAAATCTTTATCCATACCAACAGCTGAGCCTAATACCCCTGATCCAACAAATGGAATCCCGGCTAATTTTAGTAAACCTTGGACGGTACCATCTTCCCCTAGCGGTCCATGCAAAACAGGAAAAATAACATCAATTTTATTATTTTTATTTAAATTATCAGATAAAAATCCTTTAGATTCTGGAATTAAAGAAACATTAAGAACATTTTTTTTATTTAAAGAGATTAGTTTTGGGTTATGATAATTTAAAAGAAACTCTGAAGAATTATTATTTAATAACCATTTACCAGTTTTATCAATTCCAATCAAAACTATGTCGTATTTATTTTTATCAATTGCATCAGCTACATTTTTTGCAGATTGTAAAGAAACCTCGTGTTCAGCTGATTTACCTCCAAATAATATACCGACTGTAATTTTCTTATTTTTCATAAATTCAATTGAAATGTTTTTTAATAAAAGCTCGGCCAGATCCTGATTTTAAGTACTTTTCAAATTCAAATGCTTTTTGTTTATCTTTAATTGCAAAATAGAAATCAATTTCTACTGGTAATCTATCTTTAGTAGCATCAACTTGACCTTTCTTATGTCTTTCAAACCTATCCTTAAGATCGTTTGTGCAACCTGTATAGTATCCATCTTTACAATTTAAAATATATACATAATACATAATTTTATTCTTGCGGGCTTTGTCACGCCGAAGCTTTGACATAGCATTTTCCTGCCGTCGCTAAAGCTATGGCAAGGCGAAGGCGGGCGGTGGAAGAATCGAACTCCCGCCAGAGGTTTTGGAGACCCCTGTTCTGCCACTAAACTAACCACCCAGTATTGTGAATATATCACAAAAAAGACAAATTAAAAAGCACCATAAAAAATAATCCCAAAATTGGGATTATTTTTTAACTTCTTTAAAGATTACATGCTTGCGGAGTTTTTTAGAAAACTTCTTAAATTCAAGCTTTGCGGTGACAGTCTTTTTATTCTTGCGAGTAAAATAGATTTCTTTTGTATCTTTATTCTGTAATTTGACTAATGCTTTCTGTGCCATAACCTCATTAATATAGCATAATTTTTAATTTATTGCAATTCTATTGATTTGGGGATTAATCCTGGTGACTATTTCATAGTTAATTGTCCCCGCGCATAGTGCCAGTTCATCAGCTGAAATTGTATTTTTACCTTGTTTACCAATTATTACAACTTCGTCCCCGGGTTTAACATTTTTAGTTTTACCAATATCCACAACACACATATTCATCATAATCCGGCCTAAAACTCGACATCTTACCCCATCGATTAATACATCAATATTATTTGATGCGGATCGTGGAATACCATCCCAGTAACCAACAGGCAGTACTGCAATTTTTGTATTTTTTTTAGTCATATATGTTGCCTCATAGCCAACACCAATATTGGGTTTAATTGTTTTAACTTCACTAACTACAGTTTTCCAAGATAATACTGGACTCAATTGTAATTTTTTTTCAGAAATACTTTTTATTTCAGATGAAGGCCAAAGCCCATACATACCAATACCCAACCGCACCATATTAAATGACAATGGCTGCAGTATCAAAGCCCCCGATGTAGCACTAGTATGCAATATTATATTTTTATAACCAGATTTAATAAAAGCTCTGCTCCAAGTTAAAAATTCTTCAATTTGGCTTTTTGTATAATTATTAAATTTTTTACTTTCAGCTCCTGTTAAATGAGTATAAAGACCAACAACATTAACATTTTTAGCTACTTTTAAAATAGCCAAAGTAGCATCAAGTTCACCCAATAAAAATCCTTGACGAGAAAGCCCAGTATCAATTTTTAAATGAATATTTAATTTCTTTTTATTTTTAAGTGCAACAATCTTTTTTAAAATATCCATTGATGAAACAGTTACATCAATATTGTTTTTAATAGCAATGTCTATGTCAAAAATATCAATTTGTTTTAAAACAAGTATTGGTATAGCTTTAAATTTTCTGCGAAGAGCTATTGCATCTTCCATGGTAAACACGGCTAAATAATCAGCACCACTATCAATTGCGGTTTTAGCACAAATATCCATCCCATGACCATAAGCATTGGCTTTGACTACTGCCATTATTTTAGTTCCTTTTAGTAGGGTTTTTTTGTAATTCTTTATATTCTTACTAATTGCAGAGGTGCTGATTTCCACCCAAGTTCTTCCTTTCATAGGGTTATATTAGCATAAAAAATGTTAACGTAAAACCAATCAACTATATTTTATTTTTTTATAATTTTATATTGACTCAAAAGCATATTATTGGGTTTATAGTCAAAAGACAGTAATTTTGTATTATACTGCTCTAAAACCTTGTTTATATAAGCATCCACCATAAGCTTTACCTTGTGACTGGATTCTAAATTGTCATAATTTGCAAAAACCCCAAAATATAATAATTTATCTTTTGTATTTATAACCCCAGCAAGAGTATGATAATGGTCTATAAACCCAGACTTTGCAACAACGGATTGTATCTGCGGAACATTAAATGTGCGATTTTGCATAACCCCAGGATCAACCATTGGTACGGACATAATGTCTGTAAGACTAAGATTATTCTTTTTAAGATTAGACTCTAGATGTTTAATAACCTTTAGCGTTAATACACAAGTAGTGTAATTCCCATAAAGTCCCGAACCAGTTTGAAATTTAATGGTTTTAGAGTTTGCTCCATAAACATTTTTCATATATTGGCTAAATTTTTTTTCACCACCAAGTTTTTTAAATAAAACATCTGCTGAAATGTTTGTTGAATAATTATTTGTTTGCTTTAAAATTAAAATAAGAGGCGCTGATTGAAATTCAAACGAAGTCCCTGTTCCAGTATAATATTCTGTTGATTGAACAATTAACACATTTGGATTAATGTTTGTTAATTTTTGGTCTTTTAATACATTTTGTAATTCTATTTTAATTTTTTTAGGATCGTCATTCCAGTTAAAATAAAAATCTGGCGAAAAAACTATTTTGTTTATTAAAATATTTTGGTCATTATTAATTTTTGAAAGAATATCAGTTAAATGCTCGGTAACAAATTGTGGGTCCCCACCGCCATTAATATACAAAACATCATTGTTTAAAATAAATAATGTAGTAAAACGAAAATCTTTAGGTAAAGTTGCAATAGCCCAATCAAAAATATAAAGTTTTGAAACAGACGCTGGCACAACCCTTATTCCTTTGTTATATTCAGCAATAGAAAGACCTTTTGAATCTTCAATACACATTGATTGTTTAGATGCTTTTAAGTTCTCAATTTTTGCAAGACTAGAGAATTCCGAAGATAGGCTTTTAGCACTAGTAAAAACCGGTAAAACAAACATTAAGATAAAGACAATATATTTCACTATTTAATTATAACCTAAAAATCTCCCAAAGGGAGATTTATTTATGTGCGCCGAGTTGGATTCGAACCAACGAAGCCGAAGCGACAGATTTACAGTCTGTTGTAATTGACCACTCTACCATCGACGCATGAGACTATTATACAGATTTTGACCATAATTTCAACTATTTTTGACTTTTAGGTTGATTTGTTCTACAGTTTAGATAATTAAAAGAAAAGAGAAATGAGAAAATTATCCCCTTTTGCTTTACTCCAAAAACATGGAATAAGCACAAAAAAATGGGGAAAAGATAATTTCTCCAAAACGTTAAATCATCTCCGTAGAGAGATTCATCGAAATGAGTGCAAAATTAAGTTTGTAGATAAAGAAATGGTTCGGTTTTCAAAAACTGTAAAAGTTTCTCTTCACCATAAAATAAATGGTGAAGAATACATCTTAGTTGAAAATAGACAAGTTTTTAAAAATGGAACTGTAAGGTATAGGTTAATACCCAATAGTTATACTCTACCCGCTGAAAAATTATTTTTAAATGAAAGTCCTAAAGAAGGATTAAAAAGACTTCTAGAAGAAGAGCTAGGAATAACAAAAATAGGCCTTCTAAAGAAGTTAAAAAGATTAAATAAAGAAATCCAAGTTGGAAAATCAAAAACATATCCTGGTCTTACGTCTAAAAGAACCATGTATCACTATGAAGCATGGCTCCCGAATAGTCTTTATAAAGATGAATATAAAGAAAAACAGGAAGACTATATAACCTACTTTAAATGGGAAAAATATTTTCCACCAGAAGATAAACAAAACGACCAGGATTAAAACCTGGTCATTTTATTTTCTATATTACTTGTTTTGAGCGAGTTTTTGTAGTAACGCTGGATTTAACTTTTTTATTAGTTTTAGTTTCAACTATTAGTTCCCCATTCTTTTCACTTACTTCAACTACAGCCCCTGGGGTTATGTCATGAGAAATAATATGACTTGCAACAGGGTTAAGGATTTTAGTTTGAATAAGACGGTTTAGTGGGCGCGCTCCATAATGTGGGTCATAGCCTTCTTTAGCTAAATAGCTATACGCCCCATCGGTAATAGTTAAACTAATGCCTTTGGTTAATAACCGATCACGAATAATTTGAGTTCGAATATTTACAATTTCACGAATTGATTCAGGTGAAAGCACATCAAACATTACAATTTCATCAAGACGATTTAAAAATTCTGGGCGGAAATGATTTTTAAGTGCATCCATTACTCGGTCTTTGGCATCATTGTAAGCTGTATTTTGATTATATGTTCCAAAACCAATTGATTCCATTTTATCAATAAATTGTGACCCAATATTTGATGTCAAAATTATTATTGAGTTTCGGAAATTAACTACTCGGCCTTTGGAATCAGTCAACCGGCCTTCATCAAGTACTTGAAGCAATATATTAAATACTTCGGGATGGGCTTTTTCTATTTCATCAAATAAAATTACAGAATAAGGGCGGTGGCGGACAGCTTCGGTTAATTGGCCAGAGTCATCGTGCCCAACATATCCTGGTGGTGAACCAACTAGTTTAGACACACTGTGACGCTCCATGTATTCGCTCATATCAACTCGAATCAATGCTTTGTCATCATTGAACATGAATTCAGCCAAAGCTTTGGTAAGCTCGGTTTTACCAACACCAGTTGGACCCAAGAAAATAAATGATCCAATTGGGCGATTAGGGTCAGATATCCCCGCACGGTTACGGCGAACAGTTTCAGCAACTTTACGAACAGCCTCATCTTGGCCAACAACACGCATTCGAAGCTCTTCTTCCATACGCATTAATTTTTGTTTTTCTTCTTCTAGCATACGCATAAGTGGTATACCAGTCCAACGTGATACTACTTCGGCAATATCTTCGGCAGTTATTTCTTCTTTTAAGACTCGGCGAATTTTTTGTAGCTTTTTAAGCTTAAGCATTTTTTGCTCAAGTTCTTTTTTAAGAGCTGGAATTTCGCCATATCGAATTTCAGCGGCGCGAGCAAGGTCTTGCTTTAATTCAGTATTCTCTGCTTCAAGACGAAGCATTTCTAAGTCCTTTTTAATTTGGCGAACACTAACAACAATGTCTTTTTCATTAAGCCAGCGAGATTCTAAATCTTTATTTTTAGCTTTTTCTATTTTTATTTCTTCATCAATTATAGCTAGACGATCTTTTGTTTCTTTGGGAATTTTTGATTCAACATATTCCATTGTATCTTTACGTAGTGCTTCACGCTCGATTTCAAGACGCATTATTTTGCGATGCGATTCTTCTAATAACGCTGGTTTATTTTCAAGTGCAATTTTTAAAGATGATGATGCTTCATCAATCAAGTCCACAGCTTTATCTGGTAAAAATCGGTTTGTAATATATCGTGATGATAAATTAACTGCTGCAATAATAGCATCATCAGTAATATGAACACCATGAAAAATTTCATATTTATCTTTAAGTCCTCGAAGAATAGTAACAGCATCTTCAACACTTGGTTCTTCAATATAAACTGGTTGAAAACGTCTTGCTAATGCTGGGTCTTTTTCAATATGTTTTTGATATTCTTTGATTGTTGTTGCCCCAATAGCGCGCAATTCCCCGCGAGCAAGAGCAGGCTTAAGCATATTTGATGCATCAAGAGATCCTTCAGACGCACCAGCCCCAACAATAGTATGAAGCTCGTCAATAAATAAAATTATTTTACCATCGGATTTTTCAATCTCTTTCATTATTGCGCGAAGACGCTCTTCAAATTCACCACGGTATTTTGTACCAGCTAAAAGAAGCCCTAAATCAAGAGAAACTACTTCTTTATCTTTCAAAGTATCTGGTACATCACCTTTGACTATTCTATTTGCTAAACCCTCAACAACTGCGGTTTTACCAGTACCGGCTTCACCAATTAGTATTGGGTTATTTTTAGTTCTGCGAGAAAGTATTTGCATGATGCGCATTATTTCACTGTCACGCCCAATTACAGGATCTAATTTATCTTCTTTAGCTAAATTAGTTAAATTACGTGCATATTTTTCAAGATTTTTAGCCTTTTTACTACTGGATACTGAACTATTACCAGAAATATCTTTTTTAACTTCGTTAATAACACTAGTAACACTTTCTTTTGTTATTTTAAATCGGTTAATTATATTTTTAGCATCAGATTCAATATCAAACAAAGCTAAAAATAAATGTTCAACATCAACAAATTCACTTTTGTGTGCGGCGGCTACTTTACTAGAATGTTCAATGACTTGGGCTAAATCTGGAGTTAGATAAATTTGGTATGAAGGTGAAAGAGTATTACCGCGTTCTGGTAGTTCGATTTGTTCAAGTATTACATCAATCAAATGTGCAGTATCAATGTCGATTTTTTCAAGTAACGGTAATATCAAAGAATCCTCTTGTGTAACAAGAGCTGCAAATAAATGAAGAGCTGAAACATGGTTTTGACCACGTTCAATTACAAATTCGTGTGCATGACGAATTACTTCTTTGGCTTTGGTTGTAAAATGATTAAATGGTGGCATATATTGTTAGTATAACACAGTGCGATATGTCTGCACGATACTTTTAATTTCTTTTAAGAGTTTATTAATATGGCTTTTTTTTGTATCTGGGGAAAATGATATTCGAATAGTTCCCAACCCTGAATCTTTTCTAATTTCTTTAATTACATACGATTCGGTGTCATCAATTGTATTACAAGCGCTTTTACTGGATACTGCAATTCCCCGCATATCAAGCTCTATCGCAAATTGTTGACCAGTAAAATACGGGAAAGAAATTGAAACAATACTTGGTATAGAAAATTCACTACTATTTTCATAAAATGGAAAATTTTCTTTTTGAGATAAATTATTTAATTCTTTTAAAAAATAATCTTTTAATTCTTTATATTTTTTTTCATTTTGTAATCTATCTTTAACTAAAATTTCACAAGCTTTTTTAAAACCATAAGCTAAAAATGGTGATTGTGTCCCTGGACGTAAACCATATTCTTGATCCCCACCATTATAAATTGGAGACAATAAAACTTTTCTTTTTTTATATAGAACAGCAATTCCTGATGGTCCCCCAATTTTAACACTGTTAAAAGTTATCATGTCCACACCAGATTTTATTATTGGAATTAAATCCAAATGCGCATATGCTTGGCAAGCATCAATATGAACATAAGGATAATAAGCACCCGAAGAAAAACGCATTTTTGTTATTTTGTATTTTTCTTCTTTTATTTTATCTATTTTTTTAATTATGTCAGGAATGTTTTGGATTATACCAATTTCACTATTAACCATATGAATTGAAACTAAAACTGTATTTTCTTTAATAGCATTAAAGATATCATCTGGATTAAGAGAACCATTTGTTTGATCAGGTTTAATATAACTAACTTCGGCTAAATCCATAGATTCCAACATCCGGCAAGTATTAATTACAGAACTATGTTCAATACTGGAAGTTACAATGTGTGGTTTTGTTATTTTTTTACGAGCTTCATATACTGTTCCAATGATTGCAAGTGAGGTGCTTTCCGTGCCAGATCCGGTAAAAATAATAGTATCAGAATGAGCATTAATTGTTGTAGCAATATATTTTCGAGAGTCTTCAAGAATGTTCTTGGCTGATATACCGAAATAATGACCAGACGCAGGATTTGCTATTTTTTTCTTTAAAATAGAATCCATAGCTCGAATAACGGATTTTTCTAAAATCCTACCACTGGCCGAGTCAAGATATATATTATTTTTAAAAAATATAGACATAAATTTATGTTAGCATAATTAAAAAGTCCTTGCAAAATAAGCGTTTTAGTGTATAATGTCCTTATGTTTTCACCTATTTATATTATTGCCATAGTTTTAGCTATTATCGTAATTATTCTTATAATTCACGCTATTTTTTTAGAACGACGGCTTAAATCAATATTTCAAGGTCAAAACGGGAAATCATTAGAAAATATAATCCATGACATGCAGTCACGACTTAATGCTCATAATGCACATGCGGTTAAAAATGCTAATGATATTGCAAACCTTAACGATAAACTAAAAAGTAGAATTCGTAATGTTAGCACACTACGATTCAAACCTTTTGAAGATGCTGGATCAAACCAAAGTTTTGCTATTGCAATAATTGATGATAATGCAGATGGTGTGATTTTATCTTCTTTATACACAAGAGACAGAATGAGCGTATTTGCCAAACCTGTTCGTGGTGGTAAAGCCGAATATGAATTAACCAATGAAGAAAAAAGTGTTTTGGAGTCAGCAAAACAAGAAAAAGTTTAATATATAAATAATAAAAATATGTCACCTACACCAAAAATTATTTCGAGGTCCCCTGTAGCTAGTATTATGGGGCATGTTGACCATGGTAAATCAACATTACTTGACTATATCCGAAAATCAAACATTGTTGGTGGTGAATCAGGTGGTATTACTCAACACATTGCAGCTTATGAAGTACTCCACGAAACTAAAGAGGGTGAATTAAAAAAAATAACTTTTCTAGATACACCAGGACATGCGGCTTTTACTGGTATGCGTGTTCGAGGAGCAAACGCAGCAGATGTTGCAGTGCTTGTAGTGTCTGCGGAAGATGGAGTAAAAGCTCAAACTATAGAAGCTTATAACGCAATCATTGAAAGCGATACGCCTTATATCGTAGCTATAAACAAAATCGATAAACCCGGAGCAAATATAGAAAGAACTAAAAATACACTAATGGAGCACGGTATTTATTTAGAAGGTATGGGTGGAACAATTTCTTGGATTCCAATATCGGCTAAAACCGGAGAAGGTGTAAACGAACTACTAGACCTTATTTTATTTGTATCAGAATTTAACGAACTTAAGGCTGACTTGGCTAAACCAGCATCGGGTGTAGTATTAGAGTCTCACAGAGACCCAAAACGAGGCATTACAGCGACTCTTTTAATCAAAGAAGGAACTCTTACCAAAGGTTGTTTTATTGTATCTGGGACATCTCTTGTTACGGTTAGAATGATGGAGAACTTTTTAAACAAACCAATTACTGTTTCTTATTGTTCATCCCCTGTTAACATTGTAGGTTTTGATAATGTACCAGATGTTGGATGTAGTTTTGAAAGTTTTGATAATAAAAAAGATGCTGAAAAAAGAGTAACTGAAAACAAAGAACATTTGATTGTTCAAAATAGACTTCAAGTTAAACAAAGTGAATTTTCTATTCCTTTGATTATTAAATCTGATGTTGTGGGTAGTATTGAAGCAATTGAAAAAGAAGTTAATAAATTAACAAACGAAGAAAATGGATTTTATATTATCCACACTGGTGTAGGTAGTATTTCGGAAAATGATCTTCGAATGGCTTCAACTGATAAAAATACAATCATTGTTGGGTTCCATACATCTATGGATAAAAAAGCTACTGATCTGCGTGAACAACTAGGCACAACAGTAATGATGTTTGATATTATTTATAAGCTTACTGAATATTTGGAAATTGAGCTTGAAAATCGTCGTCCAAGAAAAGAAACAAAAGAAGTTACTGGGTCACTCAAAGTTTTAAAAATCTTTGGTCAAACAAAAGACAAACAAGTTGTGGGTTGTCGTGTGGAATTAGGCTCGGCTAACCATGGTGCAATAGTTACAATAATGCGCCGTGAAAATGAAATTGGTACCGGTAAAATTACTGAAATGCAACACAATAAAAGTAAAGCCAAAGAAGTTTTTGAAGGTGATGAATGTGGACTACAAATTGAAAGCAAAGTCACCATTGCCCCAGGTGATGTATTACAAGCCATAACAATGAAAACTGTATAATATGTCTGAAATGAAATCTGAGAAAATCAAAAACCGTATTCGTGAAATAGTTGCAGAATACATTTCCCGAGAGACTAATGGTAAATCATTAATTACGGTTTCAACTGTAGATGTTAACGACAAAGCCGACCGTGGTACAGTCTTTATAACTGTTATGCCTGAAAATGAAGAAGACGGTGCTTTAAACTTTTTAAAAAGAA
>CALAYS010000064.1 GCA_937895515.1 uncultured bacterium | reverse complement strand
TGGTATTGGGATTTAAGACTCTCTTCTGTTTTTATAAAAGAAAACATGGGTTTAGGGGAGGGTTTTTCTTTGAAAATCAAGTTGTTATCAAATATCAGACAAAAGGCGAATTTTAACAAATTTTGGATAAATCAACATCACAAAATTCTTAGGAATCGTTACGCAGAAAAATCCGGGAACACCTACATTTTAGGTATAGGAAAACCTATATATTTGGCTTTTTGGCTTGCAACTGATTGTGTTTTATGCTTATTTTCACCCGGTTATACAACAAATACAGCTTCATGAAAAAATGGCTTTTTTATTTTTGGTGGCTTTCATTATCCGTTTCTGCCCAAAAAACAGACTCTTTATTGGGGGTGTTGGGAAAAGCATCCGTTGATACCAACAAAGTCAACGTTTTGTTTGAACTGGGCCGCGCTTTTTGGGATTTGCTCCACCTCGCGGTCTTGCTTCCCTTTGTTTCAGCCATTGTAGTACGTGTGTAGCCCAGGACATAAGGGGCATGATGACTTGACGTCATCCCCGCCTTCCTCCGCGTTGTCCGCGGCAGTCTCCTTTGAGTTCCCACCATTGCGTGCTGGCAACAAAGGATAGGGGTTGCGCTCGTTGCGGGACTTAACCCAACATCTCACGACACGAGCTGACGACAACCATGCACCACCTGTCTCGCCTGTCCCGAAGGAAAGATCCGGTTAAGGATCGGTCAGGCGGATGTCAAGACTTGGTAAGGTTCTTCGCGTTGCTTCGAATTAAACCACATGCTCCACCGCTTGTGCGGGTCCCCGTCAATTCCTTTGAGTTTCATTCTTGCGAACGTACTCCCCAGGCGGATCACTTATCGCATTAACTTCGGCACGGAGGTTCGACCCCCCACACCCAGTGATCATCGTTTACAGCTAGGACTACCAGGGTATCTAATCCTGTTTGCTCCCCTAGCTTTCGCGCTTCAGCGTCAGTATTTGTCCAGTAAGCTGGCTTCCCAATTGGCATTCCTACAAATATCTACGAATTTCACCTCTACACTTGTAGTTCCGCTTACCTCTCCAATACTCTAGTCTAGTAGTTTCCAACGCAATACGGGGTTGAGCCCCGCATTTTCACATCAGACTTTCTAAACCGCCTAGACGCCCTTTATGCCCAATAATTCCGGATAACGCTTGCGACATACGTATTACCGCGGCTGCTGGCACGTATTTAGCCGTCGCTTATTCTGTAGGTACCGTCACTTTCTTCTTCCCTACTTAAAGCTCTTTACAACCCGAAGGCCTTCATCAAGCACACAGAATTGCTGGATCAGACTTTTGGTCCATTGTCCAATATTCCCCACTGCTGCCTCCCGTAGGAGTAAGGGCCGTGTCTCAGTCCCCTTGTGGCCGTTCACCCTCTCAGGCCGGCTACCTATCGTCGCCTTGGTGAGCCATTACCTCACCAACTAGCTAATAGGACGCAAATCTCTCCCCTAGCGCATATAGCTTTCATAAGTCCTTGATGCCAAGGTCTCATAATATCTAGTATTAGCTGTCGTTTCCAACAGTTGTCCCAGACTAGGGGGCAAGTTATTTACGCGTTACTCACCCGTCCGCCACCATTCACACCCGAAAGTGCTTCAAGTAGACTTGCATGTGTTAAGCATTCTGTCAGCGTTCATCCTGAGCCAGGATCAAACTCTTCATTCAATATATTTAAACTGTTTCCAGTTTCACACTCATTTTGTCATTTCTTTTGCTTATCTTCTCTATTCTATTTTAAATGTCCTGCATTTTCGCTTTCCACTTTTCTGTGGCGCGTTTTAAATAATACCATGACTGCTACTTATTGTCAATACTTTTTTATCATATTTATTTAGTTTCTATCTTTTCCGCAGTAAAAAGCTTTTGTATTTTAAGTTGAAATAATCAACTTTTCATTGATTTTAAATAGGTTTATACTGTTTTAATATTTATAACTTCAATGCTCTATACAATGATTTTTTATATTCCTTATATGAAATTTTCTAATAAATATTGTATTAATCTTTAACTTTGTTCAAAGTATTTTATAGTAATTGGTCAAAAAATCTAAAATGTTTTCAGATTTATAGCGCTAACTCAAAGTTTATTCCACTAACCACTCCAACGCCTCATCCTTATCATAAAACAGCTTTACATTTTTTTGACCCGAAAAAAATATATACCCTTTAAACAAGGCTTCTTTTACACCTGTAATTCCAAGTGTTGCTGTTTTTTCTATTTTATTTTTCAAAACTTCTTCACTAATTTTTTTTAAAGCATCCATGTATTCGTTAGAACCAAAAGATTTTTCATAATTAGCCATAACCAAGACTTTTCCTTCTTGACCCATTAATATTTCCGCTTCTTTATATAGAATACCAATCATTTCTTCGGATGTTTTACACCCTTCATAATTTGAGAATAACACTTTCCTGCCATTATGCTCAATCCATGTTACTTCCATAGCGCACCTCTTAAATCTATGTATTTTTTCAATACATTTTATCCTAATTTGGCATGTAAGTCAATGAGCATTGTAACAATATCAAAAAAATAAAAAAATCCAGTCAAACTGGATAGTGTTTTAAAATGGCGGGAGCGACGAGGATCGAACTCGCGACCTCCTGCGTGACAGGCAGGCGCTCTAACCAAACTGAGCTACGCCCCCATTTTATGGTGGTCCCAACAGGACTTGAACCTGTGACCCCCTGCTTGTAAGGCAGGTGCTCTCCCAACTGAGCTATAGGACCATGTGGTGCCTTGAGGCGGAATCGAACCACCGACACGAAGATTTTCAGTCTTCTGCTCTACCGACTGAGCTATCAAGGCAAGTGGCGGAAGAACTGGGACTCGAACCCAGACATCTTGCGATTTTGCCGGTTTTCAAGACCGGTTCCTTAGCCAATTCGGGCATTCTTCCATCATAATAAAAAAAATTAATAGTCACTTTAATTTTTTTATAAATTATGCACGACGGATTGCTAATTATCTATGTTTGGTTGTATCGGAAGATTGAATGGTTAAATCTGTCATTATAATATCCTATATTATGTTTGTTTTATATTATCCATGTGTTATATATGTTATATATGTTATATTATGTATTTAGATTAGTGAAGATAGTTAAATAGAAGTATATATTCATTATATTTATATATATTCTCATATTATCTTATATAGAATTAGTCTATTAGAAGAGTTTTTATCTGCTATTTTATTTTTTTGGTCCTTCTTCCTTTCTTTGCTTTTGTCCTCCTCTCAATCTTCCTGTTCTTCTAGCTGCTATAAGTCCAACCTTTCTTCCTGCTGGGGTGTCTCTTGCAATTGTTGATGCCTTTCCAATATGCTGATGATTACCTCCTCCAAATGGATGCTCAACTGGGTTCATGCACATACCCTTAACTCTTGGCCAAACGTTCTTCTTTGCTTTGTATTTATGGTATTGATTACCAGCTTTTAGTATTGGTTTATCAACTCTTCCTCCTCCAGCGACGATTCCAAGCATTGCTCTTGAGTCAGAAGAGATAGTCTTCTTGACTCCTGATGGGAGTTTTATTTTTGTTTTGTTGTCTTCATCAGAATGAGAAACGACAATAGCATATGTTCCAGAGGCTTTAGCAAAGACTCCTCTGTCTCCATTATATTGTTCAATGTTACATATTGCTGAACCTTCTGGAATGTTCTTGAGTGGAAGTACGTTTCCTGTATTAATATCTGCTCTTCTTCCAATGTCAATTCAACACCAGACTCAATTGCTCTGTCTACAATCACTCCCATTTTCATAGTTGCATATAACCACGCAGCCAATGCAAAGAATATAATTATAGAAACATATGGTACTACGTTTGCTATTTCACCAAAGAGATAGAACAAGAATAAATATATTAACGACCCACCAGATTTACCAAATCTAGAAGCTAATCCATCTACCACTGCTTTACCCTTACGTTGGTTATCTTTAGGTAATGGTATAAAAGCAATTTCTTTAGCTTCGTCGAATACTGTATATTTACAACCCCGTCCTAAACAAATCTGCAACGAACCTAATAACAACACGAAATTCGCTGGGTTAGCAATAAAAGTTGACAATACGTCAAACAAAACAGTTCCCTCGAATACTAATCCAGAAAAGAATCCTATGCTGGTTAAGAACCATACAACAGGAGTAATCATCGCAGCAGCAGTCCACCCGAAACGAC
>CALAYS010000063.1 GCA_937895515.1 uncultured bacterium | reverse complement strand
GAAAAAGATTCTCCTACAACACAAAAACTCATTTTTTCGGCTTTACTTTAGTTTCCCGACTATATAGAAAATTGATAAAATATATCTTATTCGATTCGTCTCACCGAGATCTGTTCATAAATAGAATGCTAAAGTATTGGGAAGGGATAGAAAAATACGAAACCTGTATGGAAATAAAAAACCTCTCTTCTCCACTTAGAGATAAATGGAGAACACGAGGGGTTATTGATCCGGGAGAGGCATCAATAAAAATAAAGGATATTTTTAAATCAACTTTGAATAATGGCGGATCACTATAAAACTCTAGGTGTATCAAAAAATGCAACACCCGATGAAATAAAGAAAGCATATAGAAAATTAGCCGTACAATATCATCCGGATAAGACGGGAAATGACCCAATTCTAGAAGGAAAATTCAAGGAGATAAACGAAGCATACGAAACACTTTCTGATCAAAAAAAGAGAGAGAAATATGATAATCCAAATCCATTCTCGGGAAGCTTCAATTGGGGAGGAACAAACCAAGGTAATCCGTTTCAGAATTCAGATTTTGGAAATTTTTGGGGACAGGGTAGAGGAAATAATATGAACAGACAGACCCTCAGAAAGGGTAATAATATAAATGTTTATGTTACTATTACTCTGGAGGAGATGATGACAGGAACGACGAAGAAAGTTAGAGTAAATAGAGCAGCACAGTGTATCGATTGTAACGGATCTGGTGCAGAATTTGGTCACTCTAAGGATTGCGACGAATGTCATGGACTTGGTAAAAAAACTAGAACAGTAAGGCATGCTTTTGGTGATATGTCTGTTGTAGAGGATTGCTTTAAATGTACAGGTAGCGGAAAAATTGCTGAGTCAAAATGTCCAGTTTGCTACGGTGACGGAACTATCAGAAGAGAGGAAGAAATAGATATAAATATACCTAAGGGTTCCATATCTGGAGTTTCCTATATGGTTATGGGAAAGGGAGACTGGGTTAAAACTCCATCCAATCCGGGTGATCTTATAGTTAATATTAATGAATATGTTCATTCAACGTATACTAGGGATGGGAATAATCTAGCGCATGAGGCAAATATATCATTCAAAGATGCTTGCTTAGGAACAGAAATAGAGCTAACTAATTTGAAGGGATCAGCATATAGAATAAAGATACCTGCAGGAACTTCATCCGGTAAGATATTCAGATTACCAGGTAAAGGAATACCAGAATTTAATGGATTTGGAAACGGAGACATACTGGTTAAAGCTAATATAAAAATACCAACTGAATTAACAGAAGAGCAAATAAATGCTCTCGAATACTTTTCATAATGAATATACTTTTAATAATATTTGTCGGATGGTGTATAACATCAACTATTGTAAATTCCGACATCCTGGACCCTATCAGAAACTACCTATTAGTAAAAGCTCCAAAGTTATCTAAGTTAATGACTTGCGTTAGATGTCTTGGTTTCTGGGTTGGGTTTCTAATTTTTGGTTTTATAAACTATAATGGTAACCTTGGTCAATTTTTTGGACTTCCCCTATGGATTAATTATTTTATATTTCCATTCGTTCAAAGCTCTAGTGGTGTTATAATAGAATCATTCGTGGTATTTCTTCATAGTAGAAA
>CALAYS010000062.1 GCA_937895515.1 uncultured bacterium | reverse complement strand
ATCACTGAAGGTAACTCTTCCATCACCTGCCGTTTCAGTTGACTTTACAATAACAAAGGGAGTAACAGGGGGAAATACCACAGTTTATTATAAGGCATACACCACTGCGGGAGGATCTGGAGGATCTTTTGTGGTTTGATATATAGTCTAAGATAATTAAACTATATAGATGGCTCTTATAAAATTACTAAGAATAGAGGACGGTGACTCTCAAAAAAATCTAACTGACAAGATAAATTATAACTTTGGAAGATTGGTTAGCTTTGAGGGTGGACCTTATGGTAGGAGAGGACCTAAAGGTCCCATAGGACCAAAAGGACTGACTGGTCCTGCTGGCTCGTATGGAGATTCAGGATACAGAGGAACTAAATGGACAGTTGGTGTTTGCCAGCCGTCTTCTTCATCATCCATTAATGGAGATTATTGGTTAGATACAAATTCAGAAAATCTAGTTTATCAATTTTCAGCAACAGGTGGATGGGGATACTATGGATTTAATATAAAATCAACGGATTTATTTGACGTCTTTGGCCCACTATCGACTCTTAGTGGCCCAAGTTTATATAGTGGATATTTCATATCATCACAGACACCACTAAATTATACTGTTGTTATAAGTGATGCCTCACTTTCAAGCGGAGCTTCAGCAACAGGTCCAAACGCAGCAGTTAATCCACAATATTCAAAGTTCGTAATAGCAACCGATAGTAGTATAACCGATAAGAATCTATTAGAATTTAGTAAATATGAATATGCAAGTGATCTAAATTTTACTGGTAGAACCCCAAGAATTCTTTGGAATCCTGGACCAACCGCGGAAAGAGGTGATTATGGATTATTATGGAAAAATGCAGGTTTGAATGTAAATCTAAGAGGTACTGGTTCAAATGGATATCTTAGTATAAAATCAAATGTTGGCAATTTCCTAATAAACAGTGAAGGATTTAATTATTTCTCGAACTCGTCACAGATCGCAAAATTTATTTCCAGTGGTAATGTAATCTTCGATCTTGGATCTGGTAAGGCTCTATTTTCAACTAAAAATGTATCATGGAATAGTAATAAATTCTATTTTAATACAGCTTTAAATATAGAAACCTTAAATACTGAAACAGAATATGCACTAAAATTGATTTCTAGTGATACAAATTCTGGAAATCTTAGATATATTTATAATTCGCCAGGAGTTAGTGATGCTACATTAATGAATTTTTATCAAAGCTCCCCTTATTATCAGCTATTCACTGTTACTGGTGACGGTATAACGTATAGTGATAAAATAGTAAGATCAGTACAGGCATCGCAAAGTCTTACTGAGAGTGGAAGTAGTTCAACCTCTATTGGTGTGGTTAATTGGGTATCAGTAATACCATCGATAACAACAACTGGGTTTGTTAACGGATGCTATTATGTCAATAATGGAACAAATCACATTATAGGAAAATCTCCATCGGCAGCATCTGGAAATAGAGGTATATCCATATTTACTCCTGCAACTGGAGGATATCTTAATAGTGAAAATGGCGGGTGGCTGAATCTTCTGGAAAATTATGAATCGATAAGTTTTACTGTGCATAGTGACAATCCTGGTGCTACTGGTAGCTGTTTCAAATATATAGGTTTAAATACAGACTATTATGAACAAACCCCACCTGTTATTTCTGGATATCAATCTGATGTCATATTAAACGGATATGCATCAACAATTGATATAACAATAATAAATATGACAGGATCAGGAGGAACTTCACAAAATAATAGATGGTTCAGAGTCTATTATTCGGCTTGGGGTGGAACATTAACAACACCACAATGCGGTGTTATATCAACTTATAATTCAATAGCAAATTAATATAAAACATGCATTTCAATACTAAATACATATTTAAGGGGGACACTAAAAAAGATATAGTAGAAAAAATTAATTATAATTTTGATCAGATATTATCTTTTGCTGTTGGACCTAATGGGCATCAGGGAGCTATCGGAGCGACTGGTATATATGGACCTGCGGGAAAAAGAGGAGCGACTGGTGAATCTGGTATTAGAGCCTCAAATTGGTATAAGCAACCAACAGAGCCACTATCACCAAATACTAATGATGTGTGGATTGATAATTCAATAACGGATGGGAATATAAAAGTTTTTAATTACCCGATTCCTAGTAATACGTGGAATGATAGTGGTTATACATTTTTGAATTCTCAATACTTTAAATCATATTCCAATATTCTTGGACCAGGTGGGGCTATTGATAAATATGTTATTGGGTTTAAATACCCAGGTGGTATAACTGGAGCTTCCGATACATCTCTAGTTATAAACGATTCATACTTATCATCATCAGCAGTAAATGTAAATAACTCGAAAGTTCTAGTGTCAACATTAGATCAGATCGATAGACCCATAATGACATTTTCCAAAAACGGAGCAATATCGAGCGACGTCCCTTCTTTTTATTGGAATTCAGTCGGTAGTAATCCGGATTTAAAGTTTGATAGTGGTGGATCTTTCTATATTACAACAAATCTCGATTTCCTAATAGATAGTGATTTAGCTAGAACTATTATAACCTCCGAATATTGTACAATGAAAAGCAATCTTGGTAGGTTTAATGTTCACGGTGATGGTGATTTTGGTTTCTCCAGTAATATTACTGTTGGTGTTGGTGGATTTTTAAATATATTAACCACTAATTTCACTATAACCAATGGATCTGTAAATCATCTTGGAGGTGTAACTATAACATCACCTTTAACTTCGACCTATATATTGAGTTCTAACCCATCGTCTCCATCGTATCAAAATGGTATTTCTGCTGAGTTGTTATCTGGGAATTCTACTGCATTTACATTCAGTGATTATACAGGAAATCCTGTACTGTCGGCTAAACCAAGTGGATCTTCTTCCAGTGGTAATTTTGCACAGACTATTATAGGATCAACAGGAGGTGCTACTGGTGGAACTGGTGGACCTTTTTCGTACCATGTTAAAAAGGTTAAAGAAATAAGGCAATCAACAACAAGTTTGAGTGCTAGAGCATATCTAACCACAACAACTAGTAATCTTGTTGATGTATTTGATTTGTCATCAAATACAACGTGGGAAAATGATAATATAATTGCTACACCTACTGCATACGGAAGTGCAACGAGCGATTCTATAAACAGTTATAAGATTGGTGAGGTTGATCTTAATTTTAATTATTCTTCAGCCCTAAATGTATTTGGTAGTGGTTTTAAGAGGGATTTAACTGGGCTGGATCAATATAATGCTATTGTTAATGATGCAGTGAGGTTATCAGACGGTAGCATAATATGTGTTGGTAACTTCAAATATTATAACGAACAACCTGTTAAAACTGGTTCTCTTACTACTGTATTAGGAGTATGTAAAATTAATTCTGATGGCTCGCTGAACACAACTTTTAGAACTAATATTTCCGCTATAACTTTAAATACAGTATTATCTGTTAATGGAATACTGTTATATGATACTGGAATATATTCAACTAGTAGAATATTTGTATATGGTTCATTTTCTCATAGCAGCAGCAAATGGTCAATTATATCTATGAATCTGGACGGTGCAATAGATACAACTTTTAATAGTAATATGAATCTTGGTTTTAATTCAGGATCTGTTATCAATAAGGCAATATTGGATTCTAGTAATAATATAATAGCGGTAGGTAATTTTAGTTCATATCAGGACAATCTTTCTACATACAACAGAAATAAATTAATAAAGATAACCGGTACAGGTACTTTTAGGGGAAGATGTAATACAACATTCGCAAATTCCGTTGGACAGGGATTCATTGGTGGTTCTAATATTCCATATTGCCTTGATATCTTACCGATATCAAATAATATTATCATAGGTGGAACATTTTCAACATATAATAATTCAACAAGTACTTCATTCCCAACGCTAAATATAATTGAAATAAATTCGACAAGTGGAATTAGAGTAGTTAACAGTGGGTTTTCAAATATGCCATTTACTCTATTTTCTAGTTCTGATCCTGTTATCTCGGCGATAAAATATAATCCGAATGATTTTAAGATATACATAGGTGGATCATTTACAGCTATAAATTCGATATCAAGTAACAGAGTAGCAAGATTCTCCAGTACTGGATCTGTATTTTCATTTGAT
>CALAYS010000061.1 GCA_937895515.1 uncultured bacterium | reverse complement strand
TCGGAATTACTAATACAGAATTACAAGATCTATTTGCACAACATGGTAGCGTAAAAACAGCAAAAGTTGTTACAGATAAATATTCAGGTCAAAGCAAAGGTTTTGGCTTCGTGGATATGGAAAATGTTAATGATGCACAAGCATGTATCAAAGCATTAAATGCAACTAGCTATAAAAACCGTACTTTAGTAGTTAAAGAAAAAGAAGACAAACCAAAAACTAGCAGTGGCTTTGGTGGCGGTAATTCACAACGCAGAAGCTGGTAATATTAAAACCTAGCTAAGTATTAAAAAACATCCAGATAAAATATATCTGGATGTTTTGCATTATAACTGAAAATTTATGGTTTGCTTCTGTTTTGGCGAAAAACATGCGCAAAGAGAGAAACCAAAAATAATAAAATAAATATATAAAATATTATCTGGGCGATAGAGGCAGAAGCTGCTGCGATACCAGTAAATCCTAGTATTCCAGCAATTAGTGCAATAATTAAAAATACTAATACATAATATAACATGATGCTAATCCTTAGAAAATGTTTTACAAAACTTCTCAAATTAATAATATAAATTTTTAATATGCATTATTTGCATTTAGTTTAATCAGGTTTACTTTTTCTTGCATCCTTACTCGGCATTGATTTTGCTTTAGCTGTTTCATGAAATGCATCCCATTGTTTACTTATTGGAGACCCATATGTTCTCCATGAATGACTCTTGTTTTTTGGATTATCTGAGTTACTCATATTATTTCCTTTTTTAAAGTATCTATCTAACTAACTAATAAGTTACATTAGACCTCTTTCAGTGTAGCATATATAGAAATAATTAATATATATAAGGGTACTCAAACTCTGTAATATACCGCTACAATTGCTTTAAGTATTTATTTTGTTTGTCTTTTTTACGAAGTATATCGATATGTAATTATAAATTGCATATTTGAGTAAAGGTATAGATGGGTATCAGATTGAGAAATTATGATACAATTTGCTATAATAGCTAATCAAAAATTTAAAATAAGTTAGGGCTTAAATCATGTATGACGAATTAGTGCTTTTTATAAAAATTGTTAAAGCAGGTAGTTTTTCTGAAGCGTCAAGACAAACGGGAATTAGCCCACCAAATATAACAAGAAAAATTCAAAAATTTGAAAAAGATCTGAATTTTGCAGTGCTTAAAAGAGATACACATAATGTTGAATTAACTAAAGCTGGAAAAGAACTTTATGATAAATTTTGTGACCTCGAAAGTGAATATGATAAAGCAGTTAGCAAAATTTAGCATGAAAATAAAGATCTTAGTGGCCCAATACATGTACTTTTACCTCCTTATTTTGCACTTAAAGTTATCACCCCCTACCTCATAGAATTTTTACATAAATTTCCTAAAATTACATTAAATATCTCTTATCAAAACATACAGCCTAATTTGGTTAAAGATAATTTTGATTTAGCAATAATTAACCATAGACCAAAGAAAAACTCACAAAAAATGAAACTACTTTGTCAAGGTAATATTATTTTTTATTGTACTCAAGAATATATTGATCAATTTGGATTACCTTCGACACCGCAAGAACTTGAGGATCAATTGATTATTGCTTTAATGATGGATCATGAAATTCAAGAGAAAAATACCTATTTAATTAATAGAAAAACCAAGCAAAGAACCATATTCAGTCCAAGCTATAGAATCAGACAAAATAGCGGATATCATGATAATCAACTTGCGTTCTCAGGACCAACAATTGGAATTGGTATGGATATCATGTTAAAGCATGAAATTGAAGCTGGTACTATAATGCATTTATTGTCTGACTATTACTTAGCGGGGTTTGATTATTATCTGTTAATTAATCCTGAAGGTAAAAATACTCGCATGCAGGTATTTATTGATTTTATCAATGAATGTATTGAACGCTTAGAGTTAGAAAAATTTAATTGAAAATTACCGTTATCACATTACCTAATATGTAACAATATAAATTGTTGTTATTTAATTAATTGCATATAGCATTTCATCAGTGTTACACTGAAATAGAAATGAAGATATCTAAAATTTCAAATATCTCAATTTCATATATTTTAATATTCGCAAGAAATATTAAATTTTGTTAAATTTATTCTTGCTACATGACAGAAATTAATTTTTTGCATTTCACCTCCATCGGTAAGTAACTAATACACAGCGAAATAAGCCTAATTGCACCGTATAAATTATTGTTTAGTTTTTGAATCAATAAATCATAGCCATATCTAAAAAAACTATTTTGTTTATACCCATGCGTTTTTATCATAATTGGCTGATAGCTAGCTCTGACTAATCCAATTAAATAACAAATCGTTAACGCTAAAACTATTAGTTTGGTCAAGTTGCCAATTCGATCTTTTGCCGTAAAATGCGTATCTTCAAAGTTAAACCCTTTACTCTTGAGGTTGGCAAACAAACATTCAATCCGCCATCTCTTGGCATAAATTACGAGCAAATTCGGCTCAGATAATCTGTTTGAAATAACAATCACTAAGCTATTCTCTGTGCTTCTCGTTGCCTGCGCCTGTAATAATAGACCATCAATCTTTACCTTGTAGCTGAGCATCCCACCTTGACTTACTTGCTTAAATAACTTACTAGATTTAACATCTGCACCTCTAACATTCATCCAGATATTGCTTTTAACTCGAATTACAAAATTAATCTTCGTATCAATTAAATACTTAAACCAATCTTCACCAATAAATTCACGATCGGCTAATAAAT
>CALAYS010000060.1 GCA_937895515.1 uncultured bacterium | reverse complement strand
GACCAGATTCAGCGTGTTTTTTACCGCTAATTTTACCACCGAGGGAAAGACCTTCCTTATAAAAATTTTCATCAGTTATACCATTTCTAAATATTCCAATTTTTTCATTCAGCATTCTATTGCCAATTTTTTTACCGTTCACTGACATCAATTCCCTTATAATTTCATCTCTACCAATCATTCCGGAAAGACCCATCCATGCTAAACGATCCTCAATTTTTCCATGCTCCTCGTAGAGTAGTCTATGAGCTTCTGCGTGTTCCTCTATGGAGAGAGATTTTATATTTTCTGGATCATTTGTCCCTCCCATATGTTTGGGTATTATATGATGTTTATGTTTCATAAGTGTATAATAGATATATAGAGTATATATCAAAAAAGTTCCACAGTTATGACCAATTTAATAGAATATGATAATTTTTTTCATGCTATCGAGGAAGCTGCTTATGAAGTTTTTATTGGGTGTGAATTTGTAATAGACGAAGCAAAAGCATCGCCCATAGAAACAGCTCTAAAAAATAAAGCTAAAAAATCTGGATTTCCATTGGGTATACTGAGAAAGGTTTTTAAACGTGGATATTCTAGTTGGAAACTTGGGCACCGACCAGGTGTTCCACCGGAGGCCTGGGCAATGGCTAGAGTAAATTCGTTCATAGTTGGTGGTAGAACAACCAAGGTTGGTGACGGTGCTCTTTATAATCAAGCCAAGAAAGCAAAATCTGCTAAAAAAAAGAGATAACCAGCTGATGTTAAAATATACAGATTTTATAAACGAATCATCAATATCATCATTGTCGGTGGACGAGGTGGTAAATAAAAAATTCTTAAGTATAGTATTATCAGATAGCTATAATAGGGAATCTTTAATCCATCAGTATATGCACGAGGAGGGTATTTCCAACGAGGATGAAATTGACGAAAATGAATTCTCAAATTGGACCAAATATGAATTGGATTATCTAGCATCAGAATTTATCAATAAGACCAACACTGAGCTTATAAAAAATGGAAAGATTAAAATCTGGAGAGCAATGTCAGTGAATAAAGAATGGGAATCTAGACTTTCATCGGAGGCTAAACATCTCGGGATATATTGGTCTTGGGACGAGAAAGGTGCAGAACCACACTGGGGTTATAATACAGAATTACCATTTACTACGATAATGGAAGCTGAGGTTGATGAGACTTCTGTTGATTGGTATCCGACAATAAGACTAAATATAGAACCTGTTTCTTTCGAGGAAATGGAAATAAGATTAGTAAAGGGTGCTAAAATAAATATAATTTCTATAAAGATAGACGGTGAGGAAATAGATCTTTCCGAAATATCAGGAGATAGATTTATAGCATAAGAAAATTAATATGAGTATACCTTTATATCTAAATAGAGTACCTCCCTTTAAATCATGGACATCTAAAAAGTTGCTAGTTATGCACATGGACGCTCCGCATCTTGATGTGGAGATACAATTGAGGGCAAATAGGATACCCTTTATAGCAATAGGTTATAATGACCCAAATCTAGAAATAAACCTAGGATCTCTATTATCAGAATGTTTTGGTATAATAATATCAGGGTCAGCAAAGGCAGAAATAGAAACGCCAATTCGGATACTAGAATCAAGACTACCAAAACTTGGTCTTTGTTATGGAATGGAATCTATAGGTGAATACTACGGGTCTGAAATAATAGATTGCAATTCTGGGGTTGGCGAATATTCGGAGGTTATTGTACATCTATATG
>CALAYS010000059.1 GCA_937895515.1 uncultured bacterium | reverse complement strand
ATCTGATGCTCTATCCAGCTGAGCTACGGGGCCAGTGTTATTTTGTTTTTAATTACATTGCAAATATATGGAATGTTTTCGAGATAAAAAAATATTTTTGAATCTTTTTTAAATTAAAAAAGGGTCTAGTAAACTAGACCCTTTAGATATAAACCTTATTCTGATTTATGCCTTTGTTGTGTCTACTTTAACTGCTGCTGTATCTACTTTAGTAGTATCGGCTTTAGTTGTATCAACCGCTGTGGTGTCAACTGCTGCATCAGTAGAATTTTTAGCATCTACATTTTTGCATGAGTTTAGTCCCAGTGAGAAGAGTACTGCAAGTAAGAATAATGTCCTTTTCATTTTTAGTGATTTTAATGTTTAGTGATTTTATATATCAATAATTATATCAAAATTTTGAATTTTGTTTCAATTATCAAAATTCTTCTATTTACATATGGAATCTGCAATAGAGATGGACCAGTTAGATGCACTTTTATATCTAGCCTTTAATCCCATTCCCTCTATTAAACCGACTGCGGATCTTAGAAGCGTGTTTGATTGATGTCTTGGATCAGGATTAAGATCGATGTCAATAAAGTCTGGGGTCTTCCCACAATTCTCCATTATCCAATGTGCTGTTTCAACACTTAATTCGATCTCTTTCCACAATCTTTCATATCTAGCTTGAATTCTAGGTACATTCATCTTGTTATAAAGCACGTGTCCTCCCTTATTCGGCTGGTGTAATACAATAACCGTAGCGAATGTTGTGGTGCCGTTGTGATTTTGCGAATCACACCCTATATAGATCTTGTCTTCCGGGTTTTTTGACATCCACTCATCTAGATAGCTAGATAAATCGATGGTCTTTTTCGTAGATAGGCTTTTCCATTCCATGGTTAAAAATATTTATTGTTTTATTTAAGCTATATATTGATATTTTGTTTCCTTACACAATAAAGATTTTCTATTATTGATATATAATTAAAATAATTCAATTATATGGACCCAAGAGTATTAAATCTAAGCGCATTCGGAGAAGTTATTAAAAATCCAAAAGATGCAAAACAAGTTGATGTTGAAGAGCCACAGAGAGCATTGCCGTCACCTAATAGATTCCCGTCACCTGCAGATTTTGACGATCTACCTTTTGTTAAGAATTCAAAAAAAGAAGATGATGAAAGCGTAACCAAATATGGTAGGGTAACCCAGATGGTTCTTCAGAATATGGCTCAAACAAAATTGCTACATTGGCAATGTATGTTATACGGTCAGCATAAAGCCCTTGATAAGTTATTTGGTAAAATTATAGGAATCGGTGACACCCTAGTTGAAACGATGATGGGAAAATATGGCAGACCTATATTGACCAACGATGAGCTTATTATCAAACTTTATAATTTCAAAGATTCTAAAAATGGTGACCTTTCCGGATTCATAGACGATTTATATAAATGCTATAGAGACGAATGCAGAGCATGTTTTGATTCCGATTCAGATAGTGAATTAATCAATATAATCGATGAAATGTTAGCTGCAGTAGATCAAACTAAGTATCTAATATCATTAAGATAATCTAGTATACATTCGATTTTGTTTGATTTTTTACTATTATTATAGTGTGACATGCAAATACGTCATATTTCCACATTCTTGATTTTGAGTCGTATTGCTTAGATATTATAATCATGGTACTACAGCCAAACTTCCAGTTCCCGTACTTATGTATTGAACTTTTGTGTGATGGTGAATTTAGATATCCATTTAAAAAGTTATCCTCTTTTGATTGATCTTCGTTTTTCCTCATGAAATTCGAATATTTCTCTATGATATCTGCATCTGGTATGCTACTATTTTCAGATTTGTAAGAATAAGCATCCTGAATAAACAATTCAGAATTCCAGACAAGGTTGTTTCTCTTTAATATGGGGAGATTGTCTTTATCTGGAAATATACATCCCTTTGGTTCTTTAAATATTGATGGATTTCCATAGAATCTTTTATGTGCGATCTCTCCATCGGGTACATTATCCAATAAAGATCTAAAGGAGCATTGTTTAGAGGATTCCTTAAATACTAATACCGAATATTCGCTTCTCCCCGCAGCAACAGTATCTAAAACCGGATCCCTCTCTATGATCCTTCTTTCCCCCGTTGTTTTGTAAAAATAGTTAGCAACATATTTTTTATAATGTTTACTGAAATGATTGTCCATCTTCTCTGATAGGTATATTCTAGAATATGTCTTTTTATTGTTTTGTGCTGCACAGGATAGCGTAACAAATATACCTATTAATAATAATAATTTCTTCATTATGTTTATTTTTGATGATGCAAGATTAATAAATTATCTCGGAATAAAAAAATTCTAGCTTATTATTTCATAAATTTTTTGATGTATACATCCAATTTTTCCTGGATATAGTGAAATTATTCCAAGTATAAGACCTATTATATGCATGCTATGAGATATTGTGTCATCTTGGAATATACCTATAAATTCAATGGATAATATAATTGATACCAGAACATATCCTAGCCACTTAAATCTACGAATTGAGGATATCAATCTAGCCAATAAAAAGTAGCAGGTCCCAGATATTCCTATTGCTGTGAATTCGTTATTTATTAATATTACCGGAAGATGTAATATCGATATAAGTGAAGTTACCCAAAATATTTTCTCGAATGTATAGAATCTATTTATTTTTACATTCAGACATAAAAAAATAATAAAAAGATTGTTCAGTAGGTGTTCTAGATTAGAGTGCAACAACCCGCTAATTAATGGATTTATTGAAAAATAGTAAGAATAAGTGTCACCCATAAATATGTCTATGATTATATAGAGCAATATTGAGGATATACACATTGCTGATACCTGTAGTGTTGTTATAGATGAGAATTTAATTCTGTCAATCATATCTTTATTTTTTTGTAAAGGTAAATAAAAAATACGAAATAAAAAAATAACGGAGATCAATTTTTAATATTGATCTCCGTTATTTACTAACAGATCTTATCGTCTAGTCTTTTTATGAATAAATCCGGATCAACTTCGGAATGTTCCGATATGCTTATTCTTATAGTTGCAATGTCCTTCTCGTATTCAATCTCACATTCACATTTATGTTTATACTCACTTTGAAATTCTCTAAATAGTTCAACAACCTCTTGGTTGTATCCCTTCACACTAAATTCTCTGATGTGTCGGGTATCCTTGTTATACCTAGCTGTTAATACTGTTGCCATTTTTCTATTTTTTAATTTATATATTCTAAAATCAGAAATGCTTGTCAATTTATTCTATACTATCCTTCTGATCTTTATTATCACTTCAGAATCGCCCTTTATTAATCTGTGCCATACACCTTTTTTAATCTCAATTGGCCGATCCAACTTTATTGGTAATTGATTATCAAACTGAAAAGTCCAGTTCGTTTCTTTCATTGATTCTATTATTCTGTCCTCCTCGTCCCAGTGCCATTTAAGTTCATCACTTTCGACATTCTCACTGAATGTTCTTATTACCTCGTCATTCGATATGACTAGCTCATCGTACGGTACTACCATGGACGTGAACTTTTTATCCCGAGTAGTTTTGAATATCTGGACACATTACATGCCCACCATCTAGGTTTCCATCTAGGTCCTGGATCATCACATCTCATTCTTGCTCTGAATGATGCAGCTTTATCTGGGTCGTTATTATTTACTTTCATTCCGGGTTGACCAAATCTAACCTGAACAACCTTCCCATTTCCGTTTTTAGTATAGACAGCAAATTTTCTAGGCCCTCCTGGAGTTCTTCTTGGTTTATTCAGCTGTACATTTTTACCTTGATATTCTGCCTCGTCAATTTCGTCCCATATCATATATGGGACGTCAAGCATTACACTCTCACCTTCATAGATGTCGTATAATCCTGCATCAGTACTTATTAGAAAAATGTCATCATTCTCCAGATCTATCATATTACTCCCCCACATTTCCCTTGCCTCGTTAACTAGATTAAGCCAGGCGTCAGATTCTATCCTATATACGCTTTCCATCAATGGTATACCCTCATTGAGATGGTATCTAAGTCCCTCACTTATTTCTGAAAAATCATTTGTTTGAGATTCGAATGTTTTTATGTATTTCATATTAATTTAGATATTGTTCAGTGTACTGATATATGTATTTATTATATTTTTTCAATACATCCTCACTGACAACTTTCTTTATATCGTTGTAAAGAGGGTTTGTTTTTAATAGATCTCTTAATTGTGACATCTGTC
>CALAYS010000058.1 GCA_937895515.1 uncultured bacterium | reverse complement strand
GTGTTAGTGGTATTACGTCTCTGTGTTAGTGGTATTACGTCTCTGTGTTAGTGGTTATTTTTTTTTATACTCTCTTCTTCTTAATTTTTTACCAAGTCTTTTATTTACCTCATCTCGTAGTACAATTTTTGGGAAACCTTTAGGGGTATTAGAATGATAAATATATTTTGCAAACATTAAAGGCACTCCTAGTGTAAAAACTTTTACTAATTTCTTTGCTTTACTCATTTTAGCTGCCTTACCAGTTCTTACGTAACCGTTAATTTGATTACCCGCCAATAAAACAGGGTTAAAAGTACCTGCTTTCTGACCAGCATTAGCTATGCGAAAAGCAAATAGGTGTGATTGATATCACTCATTTGTTCAAGTATAAAACCACAATCTATTATTATACTCAGCTTTTACTAGTGTAGGGTATATATTTCGTTTTTTTTGTCCAAACATTTTAAAAAATTGCTGTATTCTAAAATTTAATAAAAGTTTATTTTTTTTTGAAGAATTTGAGTTAGTATGGGTAGTATTTCCACCTTGAGGGTATCCCCGAATTTGGCGTCACATACACACCATGTGTATCATATCTTTTAATACACAGTTTGCTACCTCTCTGTCTTGTTTAACCGTTAAAAATTTATCATAAAAAAAAAACTCTAAGTTATTATATTTAATAATCAAAGAATTTAGGTTATATAATTTTGTCGATTCAGTAAAACTACTTAAACAATTTCTATTATAAGAGTTTTTTAGAGATTTTTTGTAAGAAAAAGAAAAAGTTACTTGTTTCATATATTATTTATTTCTTTTAGCTATTCAACCCCAAGGGCTTAACTCTGGTTGTTTTGCCTTAGTTCTTCCACCGTTAGGGTGATCAACAGGATTTTTACCACCCCCCCTGACTGTTATTTTTTTTTTTTTGCTTTGTGTAAAAACCCCACCCCCCCTCTATAATCTTATTTAATAGTAAATTTTTATTTGGAGCTAACACACAATAAGTTGTAATAGGTAAAAGTTTAAGCTGACCTGATGGTAACTCTATATAAGTCAACTTTACTTTTTTTATATGCTTCTTTTTTATTGCATTTGCACCTGATGATTTAGCATACGTCATGCAATTGTTATTTTTATTAAAAACAAAACTTACAATATAGTTTATAGGAACATACCGAAGAGGTATTATTTGATTTGCTTGTGGATGCTCAGTTAATAAAAGGTAATTAAGTGGGTAAAATTTAAAACCTGGGTGTGTCAACTCTGTGTGGACAACCGCGATAATTTGGTTAAACAGTGTTTTACACCATGCGTACTCTTTTAAAGGGTAATTAGTACTGCCATAGGCAAAAGCTACAAATGGTGCGATCTTGATACTTTTTATAAAAAATTTAAACAGTTTTGTTTTATATTTAAACCTATTTCCATGAATATTTTTTGATCCCATAAGAGTAAGTTTTCTAAAAGTCTTATATTTATAAAAAAAATAAGTAAATTTTGTTGTTTTATTTATTAATTTTACTTTTTGTTGCCATCTTTTTACGGGGGTTATATTAGCAGATTTTATTAGTATCAGATAGTAGTATAGGCTTAGTAAATCCTCGTACAAACTTTTTATTTAGTTTAGCCAATTTTCTCGTTAAAACAAATGTATGCAATTTTGGTTTTCTTCTATTAATATATACAAATCTTTGTAAACACATTACTTATTAAAAGTTTAACAAAATTATCTTTTGTAAATTTAAAACGCCATAAAATAAAGCTTCCGCTGTTGGTGGACAACCCGGTACATAAATATCTACTGGAATAATTTTGTTACAACCCTTAACTACAGTATTAGCGTAGTGATAGTAACCTCCACCGTTTGCACAGCTACCCATTGATAAAACCCACTTAGGGTTGTTTACTTGTTCATAAATTCTTCTTAATGCTGGCGCCATTTTGTACGTTAGTGTTCCTGCGACAATAATTAAATCTGAGTGCCTTGGTGAAGCGCGAAAAAAAATCCCAAATCTATCAAAATCGTATCTACTAACAGCTGCGTGCATCATTTCAACAGCGCAGCAAGCTAACCCAAACGTTAATGGGTAAAACGATCCGTGCCTTGCTCAATTTATCAGGCTAAATACTTTACTTTTTAAAACTTGAAGCTGTAACATTTATTCTGTAAACTTTCTATAACGTCTTCGTACATGTTTTTTTAACTCAGGCAGTTGTTTGACCCCGTAGATAGAGCGACGACGCTTTTTTGAAAAAAGTGGGGAGAAATCATAGACACCTCTGATACACGTGTAATTCACAACCGGTAAATCACGCGCCCCAACACCAGCGATTAAAATTCGGGAGTGTCGTCTTAAATTATGACCAGAACCAGGTATGTGAGCTAAGGCTTTTTTTTTTGATGTTAATCGTGTTTTTACAACAGGTCTCCTCGCAGAGTTTGGTTTTCTTGGTGTACAGATTCTTAAACGTAATACAACACCTTTTCTTTGAGGTGACTTTGACAATTTTGGTCGTCTTCATTTATAATAGTAGACATTTGTTACTCAACGAACTTTTTGATTTAAAGTAGCCAACGTCTACGCTATAAAATAACTTCCGATTATAAATAAATCTGCAAAAAATAATATACTGAAGATATTTAGGAATATATATAAAGAAAAAGACAATCAAAATCAGTATTCTCGATTTGTATGTTTAGCTTTACTAACTTTTGAAATAGGTCTATTTTCACAAATTTTTCTTAGATTTTCATTACTTATATGTTCACCATGGATTGAAAAAATCTTCAAATAAAAAAACATACCCAATAACATGTTTATAAACAATAAAATTAATATAAATAAATTAACATAATAAGAAGCTACTACTAAAAAATTAAACTTTAAAAAAAAAAAAAAAAAAGGAGGTAATCCACTTAATTGTAAAATTAAAAACTTTAATGCTCAGCTATTAGGGAAGTAAGTAGTGGAAATGCTTAATAACTCGATAAATGATCAATTAGTACAATTAGTATTTGGAAAATTAGTGACAAAATAATAAAAGATTGTCAACAACGTTAATAGATATAACACTATGTATATAATAACATATGTAAACACCTCGTTAATAAAAAATACTGATGCCAGCCCCGATAACGCCAGTATGGGTTCATATAAAGTAAGTTCTATAATTTACCCGCAGGCTTTTATTAGTAAAACTAACTAAACCTTTTTTTGCAAAAAATTTTGCTTTTCTAACACTTCCCTTTTTACCAAGTTTACCTTTGAAAAAAAGACTATAACCTTTTAGTTTTTTTAACTTAGCTACCTTTAGATACCATAACTTTAAAAATTTGTTAATAAATGAAAACATACGTCTATGATGCTTTAAATGGGAATTTAATAAAACTTTTTTTATAAAAACTATTAAAAATTTAGGGTCTTTAAAATATGTAAGTTGTACAAATCAAGCAAAAAACGTACCTCTACTGGTGTACAACCTACCCAGCTTATATCTGTTATATATTCTATACCATAATAACGCAAAATCATCTCTATCTGCAAATGTATTTATATTCATAAACTGTCAATTAGTATAAAAACCGGTCATCGTTTGCATTAATGACCTAAAATATACGTGAGATAACCACACGTTAGATATATACTTGTTATTAACTGATTTTGTTGTTATTATAATCGGCAACAGAAACTTATTTTTTTGAACTGAAACTACATTAGGTAGACAGCTTTTTAAATACAAAGAATGTTTTTGTTGTTTAGAAAAATTTATCTTTTTTAAATAGTATCTAAGTTGTTTACGTTTTATATTAACTGTTAATTGATTTAATAATAGAATAGTAAGCACTGCCAATAGCAGGACTTGAACCTACGACCCCCAGATTTTCAGTCTGGTGCTCTACCACTGAGCTATATTAGCTTAGGCTTAATAAATAAAGAACTATGCAGATTTCAATTATAAAAAACATATATAAAAATACTAAATATTTTCAAGTATATGAAACAATTTGATCAATTCTGTATCTAGGCAGGGTGCCTCTTACTACGACCGCTAATGTTATAAAAAACAATATTTTAAGAATAAATCACACCCCTTAAATTACACGAATAAGTATACTAAACCAGCGATTAAGAAAGATAAAAAGACGAAAGTTTCAATAAGAGCGAAAGCCATCAAAGTAGTATTGAAAAGGTTTTCAGCTTCTTCTGGGTTTCTAGATGCACCAACTAAGTACCCTGCAAATAACACAGCGGTTCCTAATGCTGCTCCAGCTAAAGTGGTCATAACGCTTGCGATAACTAACATTTTAGATGCTACAAGGATTAACATGTTTACTCAGCACGCAATAATTTTAACTTATACACTTGCAGTTTAAAACCTTGGATAACTTGAGTCTTTTCAGATCCAAGTAAAAAGTTCTCAAAACCCTTTATTAACGTAAATCTTCGTGGAACACCCTTAACAGCTAAACAACGGATGAACACATTTAACCATTTCCATACAAACAATAGTCTACGCTTTGGATTAACAAAAAATACACGTTGTGTATATATATTTTTTTTTTTTCTAGTTACTTTAAAGGCTATATTAAACAAAGAATTAGTCTGTACACCTTTTCATAAAAGAGCGTAATCAAGCTCTTTCATAAGTTTTGTCTTCGAAAAAGCTGCCATAAATTTCCTATTATCAGCCTCCATCACAGTATAAGGGTAATACTTAGCTGTTAAAACCTCAGTAAAATTACCTCTCATAAGATTTACATAGTAGGCTCTTAAATCCTTATATGATCGTAAATACTGGCTACGATAAACAAGTCTATTACTAATAGAACGAGAAAGCGTTGTTCTTAATTTTAAAAAATCTAATTTATCTCTATAACAAACTTTTAAAGCAGTTAGGCGCCTTACTCTGGCAAAACTTTCTATAGAATATCAACACTTTGCGTTAAGAATTAATCGAATCATTTAAACTAAAAAAAAAGTAAATAAAACCAGAAGCGTATTTAAAGCACTTAGTCCAAAGAATTGATACACAGTTGCTGCAGAGAATCCCCTTACAAGCAATATAATATTCATAATAGATATATAAATTAAAAAATAAAATTTCTGGGTTACAAGAATAGGTCAGGCAATGCTCGCTATAAATTGTAATATAAAAAAATTTAAAAAAATACTAACCGTTGAAAAAACTAATAATGTTAAAATAGGTAAGTACTGATAAAGCTCAAACTTTAGAAAATGAAAACCAGGGCTGCCAGTCTTTCATAACATTATAAGAATAATAAATTGTCACATTCTAGGGGTTTTGTCAGAAAAGGATACTAACTCTTCAAAGTTTAATGACCCGGCTTGAAGGGTTAAGTAAAACATAAAAATTGAAAGCACCACTAATAAGAAAAAAGAAACTCATAGGTAATTGCTTAAAAGATTTTTATATCTAAGTGTTGTTAACTTAGAACCAGTTAAGTTGTGTAAAAAAAAAAAATAATATATAACACCTACTAGCTCTAATGCGAGAAATAGGACCATATAATTTTCAACAAAATAAAAGCTACTAACAGCAACAAAAAAAAAAATTAAAATAAGATATAATAGATTCATCTCTACAACATCTTTGGATAACCTACTACTAAAATAAGTCAATAAAACTATGATTATTAATAAAACCAATAAATTTAACACCACTATCCTGTCACGCATAAGTCAATTTAAAGGCATAAGCTTAAAGCACAGCATAGCAGCAACTTGAACGACTACTAACTTATAAACATCAACAGCTGTTACTAAAGTAAAAGAAGGACTATAATTTTTTACAAGTCAAAAACCTTTTTTTAAATCAAGTATAAAAAGAATTTTTCTAAAATATATAATAGTTATACCTAACGTAAAAATAGAAAATGTTGCTAAGTAAGATACAGAAACACCAGCCATTAACAAACTTAAGTAAATATTTGTAAGGGAATGATAACACAAATGTATAATTAAAAAAAACACCATTTGCATACAACGAATAAAATAGATATTTATACATATAAGTTATAGGGTTAAGACTTGTGGCGGTAGGTAGTTTATAGTTTTTTTTATTGAAATAGATACCTGTAAAACCGAACATTTAAACTTGTCACTCAAGACTAACGTAAACATAATCAAGTAAAAGCGTTAACACAAATCAAATTAAGAAAAATAAAAAAAACATACACAATTCAACAACGACAAAACCAGCATTTAAAGAAAAAGGTATCAATAACAAAAATTCACCATCATAAATTAAAAGAAAAAGTACTACCATAACAAAGTTTAATTCGTAAACAGGCCTCTTTAATGTTAAGTTTTTAAACCCACATTCATAAAAATTTAATTTATAATCATAATACTTAGCTGAGTAGACACGCTTTGCTATAAACGTTAACGCCCAAAAAATAAAAGAAAAAATAAAAGCATTTATTATTAACTGAAAAAAAAAAACACCAACCATATAATACTATTCAAAAATCACAGAAACCTCGACGTTAAAAGTTATCCTATTAATTAAAATATCTGCTGCTTTAAATCCTCTTAAAAAACGAACTTTATTAAATAACGCAGTAGGTTTATTAGTGACTATTTCATTACTTGAATAAGGTAAGTTTAGCTGCTGTTTTACACGAAATATACTATTAAAAAAAAAAACGTGTTGCTTACCAGACTTAAAGTGTTTTGGAGCACGAACAAACATCAGCGGTGTGTGTTTATTTCGCCGAAGTTTTATAGACTTAGCTACGTGCTGAGTTTTAGTTAACATTTTACGAGAACTCTTTAAAAAATACTTATAATCAAAAGTTATAGTGACATTATCGTGAAATTCTAAGATTGCCAACGTCTACTTTTTTGTAAAAACTGTAAAATAAATTGGGTATCTGTACCTAGTGTATCTGTAAAGTTTTCTTAGTCAGAAAGGGGAATATGACTTAAATTCAATAAAACTTTTATAAGACTTTAATAGTATTGAGAGCCGTACCAATGAACCCACGCCAGCTCCCATACGAGAATTAACTGATTTACTACTTAAAATACAATTTGGTCTTAAAAATAACCAAAATTTACGCCTCTTAAACCGCATCTTTCTTCGCATATGACGCCTTCTTATAACCTTCTTAAACCCTCTTAAGTAAACCAACTCAAAGCGTTGCGCCCGTAAGCTATATAGACCTGCAGTACCTATTCGAAGCTTAAACTTTCGGTGTACATGCCGTAACACACGCTTTTTAAAAATATGATTCCTCTGCCTAATATAATTTAAGTTCAACGTCTACTAGACTTAATTTTGTATTTATCTATACTTAAATCTTCCGTATACTTGTTATTAAAATGATAATAAAGATAAATTTAGGTCACGCAACAAATAATTTAAATTGGCTAATAATTTTTTTACAACTATATATAAATAGTGTCGGTAAACTAACAATAAACTTTTTTCAGATCATAAATGCATCTACACTTGCTACCGTATTAGATATTTGATTGCTGCTTAGAAAAAAAAAGTTATAGATTAGTTGTTTACTATTAACAACAACACTTAAGTTATACTCACTAAATTTTACTCAGGATAACACCACCACAGTAAGAATGATGTGCGTATTTTGTAATAAATAAATACGTGTCCTACTATTAAAAAAAACCAAAATTTTATAAATTAAGATATACATTAAAATATAATAAGAAAAAAAATAAAGTATAAAGTAGGGCAGTAATAAATAGTTATTATTTAATATAAACAAATAAAAAATACGAAAAATGTTTATAATCTTAGCTGAGTTAATAAAGCTGTGTCGAGTAAATATAAAACCTCAACGCAATAATAAAACTCAAGTAATTAAGAATGTTAACGTAATATACGATTCTAAATACAATTTACCAAAACGACCCCTATGAAGACAAATTACTGAGTAAACACCTACGCAAAAAAGAATCAGTTCAATAGAGTCATTTACCCAAAAAAAACCCCATGCGCTATTACCTGAGCCCCACAAACCACCGAGAAACAAAGCAACAATTATAAAACATAATGGGTATTTTTTTTTTATTAAAAAGAAAAAGTCTCAATGAGTATAATTAATAAATGTCAGGGTTACGGCTAAATAAAATAAGAACGGGTGGATAGCGTTATAACCTATTAATAAAGCGGGAGGTGTTAAATTGGCGTACACTATACTTGTACGCGGGGCTATCGATAAAAACAAAAAAATTAAAATAAAATAGTAAAAACAATCAAAATCATATATGTATAAATATATTTATAATTAAGTTGATTTATAACTCGCTAATTTGTTTCCGCATCCAACACAATAATGGTCAGCATCTCTGCAGTTAATATCTTTACTTCGGCAGCATTGAATTAGTGCCCAAAAAACACCAAGGCCAACAACACACAACACTCCAGTACATACTGAACAACTCTGTTCTACTTTTGTATTGCCTTGTTTATTACAGTAAGGACAGCAAACAAACTTCGGATTAGACTTTAAAGCTTTATTTAAGTTTACTATTTGATCTTGAAAATCATTATCATTATTCTTTTTGTTTCCTTGATGCAATAGACATCAAATTATCTAAAACAGCACCAGATGATTCTTCATCAACTTCATCAATATTATATTTACTAATATTTTCTAATTATGTTCCAAATCTTTTTTAATAATATTATTTTTATTCACAATTTTTACCTCATGATATTTGAAGTAAGGGATGTTTTAAAGAAGGAGAAATAATGTTACCAATTGTGTCAAGTAGCCCAATATTAGATAACCAAGTTTCAAATTCGGGAGCTCTTTTTAACTTTAAAAGGTCACGTAAATAGAGGGCATCATGAAAAGATGTACTTTGATAATTCAACATAATATCATCTGCCCCCGGAACACCCATAATATAATTACAACCTGACAAAGCAAGAAGAGTTAATAAATTATCAGAATCATCAAAATCTGACTGAGCGTGAGTGGTGTAACAAACGTCACATCCCATAGGAAGTCCCATCATTTTCCCTGCAAAATGATCTTCAAGTCCTGCCCGTATAATTTGTTTTCCATCGTATAAATATTCAGGGCCAATAAATCCAACAACCGAATTTACCAAAAGTGGATTAAATTCACGAGCAATAGCATAGGCCCTTACTTCACAAGTTTGTTGATCGATTTGGAAATGAGCATTGGCCGAAAGACTACTTCCTTGGCCAGTTTCAAAATACATGACATTATTTCCTAATGTTCCTCGTTTTAAGGATAGTGCTGCCTGATGGGCCTCTTTTAATAAATCGAGAGAGACTCCAAAGCTTTTATTAGTTGCCTCTGTTCCACCAATTGATTGGAAGATAAGGTCAAGGGGAGCGCCACGATTAATGGCCTCGATTTGGTTGGTTACGTGAGAGAGGACGCAAGATTGAGTCGGGATTTGAAATTTTGTAATGAGGTGATCGAGCATGGACAAAAGTGAGCTTAGCGAATCAATATTGTCAGTCGCTGGATTAATGCCAATAACTGCATCTCCAGAACCGAGTAAAAGACCATCT
>CALAYS010000057.1 GCA_937895515.1 uncultured bacterium | reverse complement strand
AACCACAATGTGGCATGACGGATATGCAACCATAGAATGGAAGAATAGAGAATATGATATTAGCGATTTTATCGAGGCTTTCACCGATCTTAAAGCGTGCAGTGTTACCGAGGAACCCGAATATTCGAATTGCTTCTTTACGGCTAAAGGATGTCAAGATCATATAAAGAGTAATGGTTACCACTACAGAAATCCAGTTGATTATTTAAACCACGCTTGGAGAAACCCAGAAATGGATTTAGTCTCTGAATTTTTATGTCATCTTGTTGGTAAAAAGATGCACACATAATGCCGGATCCAAAGTATAAGATAAGAGAGAAGATAGAAATCATAGGTAACACTATTGGTTTTATTAATGAAGTAAAAATTGCTCCCTTTTATGGAACAATTGTGAGGATTGACGGTAAAGATATCTATATAAAACCTGGATATCAAAGATGAACTGGTCACTGGTATATGTGGGAAATTAAAAAAATCGAAAATGCCTAAGAACGAAAGATCCGACGAAATAAGAAGAGTAATTAAAAAAATTAAAAACTATACTAATATGAACGATGAATATCACAGACCCCAAAGAACTATAGTAGATCTAATGGATGAGGAGGAGGAATCTAAAAGAAAAAATGATTTCACACAATGGAATATAGTTGGTGATGGAAGTTATATAGCTGCTCCGAAAACACAAAAAATCCTATTTCCTGGTCTTTATGAGCCTCATTATAACAATAGAGCTAGTGAATGGGGGCTTATGAAACAGGATGTTAATACTGATGAGCTTTATGAATTACCTACCAAGGAGATAGAGCTTATATTAACTGATCTTAAGAGCTTCTGGGATAAAAAGGAAGAATATGCCAAATATAAACTTATGCACAAAAGGGGTATACTTCTATATGGTGATCCTGGATGTGGTAAATCAGGAATTCTCCAGCTGTGCATGAAGCATATAATTAAGGAATTGTCAGGTATAGTAATAAATGTTAAAGACGAGGATACAGTTAGGGGATACCTTGAGGTTATTGGGAAATTGAGACAGATTGAACCAGATAGACCAATCATAGTAATCATAGAAGATATAGATGGTATAGCTGCTGAAGGTAGTTATGTTACGTCACAGCTTCTAAATATGCTTGACGGTATTAAGCAAATCGAGAATGTTGTCTATATAGCAACTACCAATTATCCCGAGAAGTTAGCTGAGAGAATTACAAACCGTCCTTCTCGCTTCGATAGAAGGTATTATATAGCTCCACCTTCGGATGAAGTGAGAATGTCATATTTAAAAAATAAACTCGGCAGCGAAGCCAAAATTGACTTTAGCGTGTGGGTTAAGGATACTGAAGGAATGTCTATTTCACACCTTAAGGAACTATTTATATCGGTATTCCTATTGGATAATAAATATGAGGATGCACTTAAGCATCTAAAGGATCTTAAGAAGACACCAAGAAGCAAAAATCAAAAGGGCGTAGGATTCAATACAACAACATCTTCAAATTAACTCTATGAAAAAGTACGATAGCACGGTTCTTATTAAATTAAGAAGAACATATTCCGAGAATGAGGCTGTTATGTGGGCTTTGAATAAACTGAAGGATATGTTTGTGGAGAGAGGAAAAAATAATGCATACATTCATGAACTCGAGGATAAGGTACTTAAGCTTGAAGGTGAGTTAAGGAAGAGTGAAAAACAAATTCCATTAACAGAGGAGCAGAAAAGAGAATATGATCAATATGTCTCTATGAAATCCGATATGGAAAGCAGAAGTAAACTTCAAAAAGAATTAAATAGACTTAGAAAGGATAACAAGGATCTTGTTGGACAAATAGCTAGAAGTAAATAAGATGAAGGTAATTTTTTTAGATAACGACGGAGTCATATGTCTCTCTAATAACTGGGGAGGTAGAACAAGAAAATATGAGGAATATAGGAAATTACATCCAGATACAAATTCATGGAGTACTGTTGACGTTTTTCATAGATTTGATAATTTTGACATCAAGGCAGTTAAAGTTCTAAATTCTATATTGGAGATCGGAAGAGCGTCGT
>CALAYS010000056.1 GCA_937895515.1 uncultured bacterium | reverse complement strand
TCCGGTATTTCTTCGGGTTTATATCTTCCGGTTGACAATAAAAACTGATCTACGACCGGTGTATATTGAACTTTTAAATTATCCAATTGCGCCTGTGCTTCTGCCTGAGCTGTTTTGTCGGTATATACTTTTTGAAGCGGAAGTGAAGATTTTAAAATAGTCGGAGTTAAATTTTTAGTTAAAAATGCTTGTCCGTTAAATGGCGCTTGTACCGGCTGGATATCTAGTGATATTCTTTCCGGCAATTCATATGCGGTGTATGCATCAAGCGCTGCTTGCGTTTTATCTTTATCGAAAACACCAGATTTATCCTGATATAATGCAGTCTGTAAATCTCTAACTTTTGCTTTTGTGGCCTTACTTCCGGCCGCCCATGCCTGTAGTTTTCCAAGTTCTCCACGAATTCCTACATATGCATCTGAATTGCTGATATCAAATGGGTTTCTGCCGGCCATCTTTTCGTCAGCTACTTTTTTTATGATTTCATCTATTTTCCCATTAATAAATGGTACATCTTTTTCGTATAAATCTAACTTTATATCGCTTAATCCGTCATAGAATTGCTTCTGAGTGTCATAATCTTGCTTGTCTTTCTGTTGTTTTGCCTGCTGTTCTCTTGCTGCTTCCTGTGCTTTCTGTTGCGCCAATATTCCGATATTTCTGGTTGCACCAGAATTATCGAATAAGAAAGCATCACCTTCACCTGTTTTTTGAGTACTAGCTATTGCATTATTTGCTGCCATATCGGGTTTTTATAATATTAACCTACTAAGTTATTATTTGCGTTTAAAAGTTGAAGTAATTGTTGCAGTTGCCCTATATCTATTCCACCAACATCACCTGCCTGATTGGAATCAAATCCTGATGTTCCTTGTTTGTTTCCTATCTGTGGACTAATGAAAGTACTACCCGTTTTTATTGTGCTTTGAACTGGTATATTTGTTTTTGATTCAGAATTGGTTGAATTTTTACCATCATCACCTTTATTTTTAAGTATTCCATTTAGGCTTGAAAAACCACTTGTAGCATATCCGGCCATATTTTCAAATGCATTGTTTCTATTTTGCTCCCCGGCTGCAATTAGCGCCTTGGCTTGTTCTGCACTTTGCATAAATGGCTGTACTACATTAAAATCAAATTGCTTTTCTTCATAATTAGCTTTTTGTCCTAATGTACTCAATAGTTTATTATAGTCATTTTGCTGTTGCTCGTATGCTTTCATGTCAACATTAAAAAGACTGTTGTCTGTATTTGCATTTGCCAATCCATAAGCAAATAATGCATCGGCGCCACTGCTAGCGGTATCTTGAATTGTCTGTATTTTATTAGCTTCACGCGCTTTTATAGAATCTTTTATTCTCGTTTCTCCGGTAAGACGAGGATCCAAATAATTGCTTCTTACTAATCCTTCTATTTCATTGAAAGCATCCGGAGTTTCTAATATCGGATGGCCCTGTGCATCCAATTTTTCTTGAATTTTTTTGCCATCTTTCACCTGCTTAATTCCTTTAATGGCATTAACTAAGGAATTAGCAATTCCTATTCCACCACCTACAATTGACATCGGATCTACTGGCATGTTTTTTCGTTTATACACAAAGTTAATGAATTTTATACTATATTTGTTGTAATTATTTTTTTTATTTTATGGCAGTTAAAACTAGAAAAGACGGAAATGGCCGTGAATATGAATATGTAACCTACGATAGAGAACAAAAAGCTACATTTAACTCATACTCAGAAAACGAATTAGTAGCTTTTCGTACTTTAATGAAGTCTGTTGGTGGTGTGCAGGAAGTTGCATACGAATTATACAAATTAGTCAACAGTTTTAAGGAAACTACAAAGGTGGTAACATGGTTTGTTACCATTGAAGTTACCAGCCTTAACGATAAGACTATGATATTAACACCGGAAGAAATTAGTTACCAAAAATACCTATTTGAAAAGGAAGAAGCTAATAAAGGCAAGGTGTTTGAATACAAAGAGCTGGCAAGAGACGAAAAGAAATTGATGATACGTGAATATTTTTTCCGTAATCCTTCCAAGGTTGTACAGTTTACAAATCGAGTGAATAGCGCGCTAAACTGGAACAGATCGGCAAATAAAGACACTAAAAATATTGTGAAATTATTGAATAAATTAGCGCATAAATTACACGAAAGAAAAAAAAGACAGTTTATTGGTGTGAACCAGTGGTTGATTGGCAAGGAAGAGAAACCTGAGAACTACGAAGATTTGAATATTGCTAAAAAGGTGATTAATACAATAAGCGCCAAAAAAGAAATAGACGATCCGCATGAACAAGACTAGCTTCCAACCGCCAGAGTTATCCGATGAAAACGTAAAAAATATCGTTAAAATCGGTAATCAATTACTTCCAATGCTTCCAAAAAAGGCAGAAGAATTTAAAAAGGAAGCAAAGGTTATAAATTATTTATTGAGTCCGGAACGCAATAAAATCATATCTGAAACCGGAAAAGATGTAGTAAATCATGCAGATTTATGGAATGCGTTTGCAAATATGGAAAAAAAGAAATAGATTTGTAATTCCAAACTGAATTGAATTTAAAAATTAACATGATAAAAAAGGATAAACACCAGCATAAAGCGCCTTATTCTAAGGTGAAAATTATCGAAGATTTATTAATTAAAAGCGACCTTGGCAAAACCAAGTGGCACCGTATATTTGGCTTATGCCTGGTGTTGCGCCCATACGATAATAACGGCAATACGCTTGTAAATAGCAGTTTCAAACACATACAGATTTTTGATGGTAAAAAATGGACTGATATTATTGGCAAAGGCGAACTTGGGTTTATTGCAAATCAAGTTGTAAACAAAGATGATTTGTTTGATACACCGCAAGATGATGAACAGCAGAAGAATTTATTAACTAGAATTAAAATAATTTCGTAATGCAAAATACATCGAAAAATCATTTATCAGATGATAGGGTTAAAGAATTGGAATCAGAAGGATATACTATTTT
>CALAYS010000055.1 GCA_937895515.1 uncultured bacterium | reverse complement strand
CAAAAATGAAGAAAAAGATCAATTTGTCGATTGATTGTGAGGAAGTGTATGAAATGGAAGCAAGCATGTATTCGGAAATTGGAAAAGATGGACTTCGGTTTCTTAGGTAGGATATTCATGTTGGGCCTTAAGGAATAACGACTATTTCTGGTGATCATATCAGCTCTCTCCTAAAAGTTAACAAAGATAATTTAAGTTTTGCTAGCAAAGTTTTAGGTCGAGGAGCATCATGTGTTGTCCAATAAGCTATGTATATTCCGTAAAATAAAAAAGTAGCAATCAAGACAATAAATATTTACGACAGAGACAAGCGTCACCAGATAATGAACGATATTCGCATATTATTAAAAAATTCAACACCACCAGTAATACCATATTTATTCGAGAATATATCAAGCATACTCCTACCGTACATTGGATTATTTTTACCTGAATAATCACATCCGTTATGTCCACCCATTCCACCGGGTTTTATGTTATAATAATCATTGGAATTTACAGCATCCATCTTTTCTATAATATACTTCTCGTAAATAAATGCATCAGAAGGGTCATCAAATTCTACCAATATATCCTTATCGAAATTTTCTTTTCCGTACTTAATTATAGCTTTCTTTAATAGTTCACCAGATCCTAGATATTTTGGATTATTTATAGAATCAACTCCTATATACATCTTACCATTTATTAAGTTTGTTGTTTTATATACTATTGCCATGATTAATTTTATTTTATATATCCAACCAGGCTAGTAAAATATCATTTTATTTTTTGCATATCAAATTCGAAATACTTAATATTTTTCTTTATTATGGTTTTTACTAGCTTCTCGTTAAAAGATAAAACCTCATTGGCATGTTTATATTCCTCCACAGTAACTAGTTTTGGATTGATACAATCAACTCTAGTTTCACCTTCTTTTATTGGGTAAATATAATTTAAAATATCATCACATGAACCTAATGATTTGGATAACTCCCCCATAATATCAGCTACCTTCGCTGGAGTAACATTACCAACATTTATGTAATGTACTAGTATGATTTTATCCATTAATTTACAAGATTACCATTTCTAACTTTAATTTTTCTTTTATAATATATTTTATCCCCCGACATAATGATTATTTCATAATTTCCATTACTAATTGATGACCAAGAATTCATTATACCATTTGTGGACATATAGCTATCATAATAAAAATAAACTATCCTACAATACCCAAACATTGGACTATTTTGTATTTCATAGGAAACCTCGGTATCACCGCAGCTTTCACCTTTTTTGCTCATATATTCACACAGTCGATCCTGGTAAACAACAGCTAAACTATCCTCAGACTTTCTGAATTCAGAAAGGTTGTTAAATTCCAATATACCTATCGTTATCTTTTCACCGACTAGATGAAAATAATAATCATATGGGAGTTCAACGCGTATACCACTTTTTAGATATCCCGGTTTTGCACTAAATCCGTAATTTTTAACATCTAGCGTACATTTATCTTGTGAAAAAGATAAAATCGACATAGTTAGCAGTGAAAATAATAAATAATTTCTCATATTTTA
>CALAYS010000054.1 GCA_937895515.1 uncultured bacterium | reverse complement strand
TGGAGTTCAGACGTGTGCTCTTCCGATCTGATTTGTTTTTAATTACAAGGCAAATATATGAAATCATTTTTAAATAAAAAAATATTTGGATGATTATTTCAACAAATTAAACCCGCAGACCTTAGGTGAAGGTGCGGGATTGGATTTGATGCGATTTTACTATTTTTATTTTTTAATCCTCTCCAAGTTTTTTATGTGTGATAATATTGTGTCCAATCTACTTTTACATAATTCACAACCAGCATAATGTGCCCATTGATCCTTCATGTGTGATTCCATATGGTTCTGATATTCGTGGCCATCGGATCCTATAAAAACAGTAAATCCCGAATCGTTATTGGAATCGTCACTATTAACAGTGATCTCTTTTGGATATTTTGATTTGAGTGTATCACCAGTTAATATTTTATATTTGTCCTTAGATATGGTTACAGTTTCGCTGTTATTTCCGCATGATAACATGAGAAATGTAATTGATAGTAATGTTAATTTTTTCATAATTCTAAATCGTTTATATTATTCCAATAATATGGAAATCCATATTTTTTAAATTCTTTATGTTGTCCCTGGTTCCAAACTATGCCAACATTATTTGGAGACATAACTTTACCGATTACTCCTTTTAGCTCTGTATTTTTTAGATTTAACTCCCTTCCAATTATATTTTGAGCAGATAAAGATAGAACGGATGTCATTTTAAACTTTAAAGCAACATCAGAATACCAGCTGCCGTTATACCAATGACACTTAGTAACATAGAATTTATTCAATGATGGTACAAAAATAATAAAATAATCTTTATCATTGAAGTAATCTGACTCTTGGTACTTCATAACTATTCGTATTCGTTTCTGATTATTTTATTAATGAAGTTCTTCTAATATAAACCAAAGGTCTTCCACCCTGCATTTCCTCATTCTCTATTCTATTTAGTCTCTCTTTTTCAGCTTTTTCAGGGTCTGTTGTACAATAAACATAACTTGAATCGTCTCTGGATAGTACCACGTATATTGTTTCCATTTTTATCTATTTTATTAATTCCAACGCTCTTGCTCTTTTCCAGGTCTCTGCATAGTGTTCCATTTTTTCCTCCCCAAAATTCCTTAGCGAACCTGATAGATAGTTTCCTGGCTCATCCCCATAAACTATAGCTGCTGAAGCCCATCCGAATTCTTCATGGTCTCCCATGAAAATCCCAAGATCGTAGTTGTTTCCCTTGGAGTCTGTAAATGGCCCCAGATAAACACAATAGTCCCACATCCATTCTTTTGCTGATGGATAAAATAATTTGACTCCCGATAGTAGATGTTTACTCATGATTATGTGTATATTAGTTCGCTTCCCTTTTCCCAATTGAATTCTGCAATCATGGGCTGTACATTTTCATAAACGTCTCTTCCTCCTTGTGATAGGGGGGTTTTATGATCGATTGTAAATAGGTGGCCGTCAGAGCTATAGAAGTTAAAGTGATAAGTTTCAGGAACCTTCTTGTGTTTAACTATGTCCAATCTACATATTTCGGCCTCTAGTCCTGTAACTGGACAAGTAAGATTTCCATCCATTATGAGTTTATACCAGTGAGCCTTTCTCCCCTTCATCACCTTGGATCTTTTTATATTCTTAGGCTCCGCAGCAAGCATGGTGTCCATAATTGAAATAAAGTCTTCTATAGCAACCTCACCGACAGTTATATGTTCTGGTCTATTTTCTGGATTAGCGTGTTTTCTCATTGTCATTAATTTGATATGCAAATATAAAAAATCCTTTCAAATAAAAAAAATATTTGAAAGGATTTGTTATTTAATTTGTGTGAATTCAAATCTACAAAAATGTAGCTTCATTATATCGTCCCAATTTTCCACGACGTATTCTCTTAGTTTAAAATGTAGAGATCTTAGATACTTAATATCAGGAACTGCCCAGAGTTCATCTGGCGTGGGATTGGTTTCCCATCTCTTCATCTCCTCGAGAGATGCTGGTCTGATATTTTCCATCACCATTTTTCTGAGATCCTTGTATCCTGAACACTGTGCTTCCAATGGAAATTTTGGATCATACAGTCCATCGCATATCATATCACAGAACTCGTCAAATGTTATTTTACTCATCGTTATTTTCTTCCATTTCTTTTATAGCTCCAATAACATCATGGAAAACATATGCTGCTTGGTAATAGTCACTAACTTCGCATCTATCCATAAACTTTACTGAAAGAATGTAGCCATCATCCCTGTTATCGCCATAGTCAAATGCTCTATTTGGTGCAGAGAAGTCGTCTTCAATCATACTTTTGAGACTTATCCTGCATGGGTATTTAACGCCAGGAATCGAATTTGACCATTCCTTATATTTCCCGGTTAGATTTGCAACAGCTATTTCTAAACCATTTTCTCCCTTTAAGCCTTCTCTTAGATGATCAATGTCACCAAAACTTCCGAGATTATAAAAACCATATTCTGAGTACTCGCCAAATAAATCAGGATAAACCTTTCTGATGTGTAGATCTCCAAGTCTTCCGGTATCAACCACACAAACAAACTGGATGTTCTGGTTCTCAAAGAGAAGTATTTTCTTAGTTTCTGATGGTATGAAGCAGACTGTTCTGTCTCCGGATCCCCAATGCCAGGTGTTATCCTGCGTGTAATTTTCTTTCACACAGTGGTCATAAAGCTTTCCTATATTATCAATCTGAGCAGTAACTTTCTTGGAAACGTATCTTTCCAATCCCCAATACATTATTAGATTCTGAAACCCCATGTCACCCTCATGTTCCAGCGATTCGAATATAGAGCACAGCACTTCGGGCATAACGCTAACTCTGTCAGCTCCTTTGAGTATTTCTAGGACTTTCTTAGATAACTCTTCCTGTTGTTTCTTATGTTGATTGATGGAATCCAGCAACTCCTTTAATTGATCATCCATGATTACTTTTTTCTTTTTAGCATCATTGAATAGTTCTTCACTTACTTCACCTTGTCTTTCTTCTTCTGAAACTCCTTCATTTTCTTCTTCTTGTGTACTCGATAAGCCCACTAAATCAACACAATAGCCAGCAACCCCAACCCAACAAAGAACTAAGGCACAACTTTATAAAGAGGCAATGGATTTTTCTTCCTATCTTCATAATCTCGCTCAATATACTAATGATAACTTTGATTATTCTTAAAATTAGGTTGAGAAGCTCTCACTCCCATATTCATATATTATTGCTGATATCTTTTATTGAAATATTAATAAGTTTGTTGCCTCATTTCTTCCTCAACTGTACGACGTCGAGTAAATGGTTGTTGTGATGATGCTGCTGATGAAGATGAAGTATATTGTTATTTATCTTTGTTTGAGTTTAT
>CALAYS010000053.1 GCA_937895515.1 uncultured bacterium | reverse complement strand
GGGGGGATTCGATCGATTCCCTTATGGAATTATTGCTCTAATCCTTCCTATCGACTTTAGAAAATCTTAAAAATAATTATTAACCTCTGTCTCATTTTCTTTGATTTGATCTATCTTGATCACATTAACTTTGCCGAGATTTTTACTAGGCACAGATTTTTTTTCATATCTTCCAATAAATGGATTAGCTTTTTTGATGTTCATAATCGCGTGGTGACGATCCACCTTGGAACAGTATAAAAGGGCCTGGCCTAGCTTTAAATTCTTTATCTGATTTGGATGAATCACGTATTCTTCAACTTCACGAACAGACTTCATCCCTGTTTTCGTATCTCCAAAAATCCCATCTTCCGCTTGGTAAGTTTCTTTGGTGGTTTTTTTAGTTCCTAAGAGACTGCAAAACCATTCTACGTCTTCAGAGTCTTGAACCTGGAATACAATTTTATTCGCAGTGTTTTCATTAACCTTTATCGCTAAATTATCTTCGATATGGTCTAAACTTTTTCTACTCTGGTAAGCAATCACAATACTAATTCCAGCTCCACGAGCTTTCTCAATAAATTCTCCAAAGTCAGGTGTAGCAAAAGAAGCAAACTCATCAATAATTAAAGTAGTAGGGTGCTTGATCGCATTTCGATCATCGTAAATATTTCCGACGGCCTTCATTAAGTCCTGAAGCATCAGTTTTCCCATAATGCTTGCGGTGTCTTTTAGTTTTAATGAGTTCATAAAAAGATAGGCGATCTTTCCGGTCTCCATAACTTCTCTAAATTCAAATTCCTCATCGTTTCCTATTTTATGGACGACAATATCACCGGCCGAAGAATTTAATATTTTTGAAATTTGCGTGATTAAGCTGTTAAAATTTTCTTTTTTATTTGGAACGGTTAATTCTTCACAAATGCGCTTTAAATCCCCTCTGTGCATTTCAGGATAATTTAAAGAACTGACCGCCGATACAATATCCATTCTAAAGCTTGCATCATTTAAAAATTGGTAAAGATCACCAAGATGGAAATCTCGTCCTCCCATGTCTCGTTGATAGCAAAGTGCTTTAAGAATAACCAACAAAGCCCCTTCTGATTTACTTTTATAAAATGGCTCTGACCAAGTCAGAGAGTTCATAATCTGTGATGAAATTTCTGTCTCTGATCCATGTTTTATTGGGTTATAAGCATAAGATAACTTTGGATCGGACATTGATAAAATAACTAAATCATCTTTTCGCCCGTACTGCTCACTTGCTCCGGCCATCCAGTCCATGAGCTCAATGTCAGCTTTAAAGTCAAAAAAGATAATGGAATGGCCTTTTGCCATCCGGTCTTCAAGCATAACTTTTAAAAGATTTGTTTTTCCGGCACCAGATCCACCAATTATTTGGGTGTGATAATTTAAGTTACTGTCTGTTAAGTAGGAGTTTCGCTCAAGACCAAGTTGCATGACGAGGCTTGGATTTAGTGGCTTTTCTTTACCTTTATAAAATAGAAAGATGATAAATCTAAATGGAACTTGCCCCCATTCTGAAACTTTCCCGATAACAACATCTAAGAAACGAATGACTTTATTGAATATTTTAAGCTCTCTTCTATCGCTTCTGACCGCATAGATCATTGGGTATGAACTGATAAGCGACCCAATTAAAAACAAGAGACCAAAAAGCATAAATTTTTCTTTATTGGCATTAGTTGTTTGTGCTGGAGCACTTGCGAGATATTCATTTGTTGTCTTATCAAAAGATGTTTTCCCACCATTTCTAAAGGCCTCCAGGTCTGTTCTCGTTAAAGCTAACTTCTTTTTTAATTTTGGAATTTCCTTAGTGTATTTTGCAATATTGGCCTCACTCTTGTTGTAGTCCTCCACAACTCGATTATTTTGTTCCTCTATTTCAGATTTTTCCTCAACCGTCTTTGCTCGTTTATGCTCACGAACCAGTCTTGCATTATCTTCGGCCGACGACTCAAGACTGTATTTTTCCATTCTTAAATCAGATTCAGTGCTTTCTAATTTTGATTTAGCGTCTTCAACCAGTTCTCTATAATCTTTTTCTGTTTCTGGGTGATCTTTTCCACTGGCCACTTTTACAAAATTTTTAATTGTAATGTTTTGTGGAATATAATCGGCCACAAAAAAAGCAATGATTAAAACAAATGGCAATAGGCCCACAATGCGCCAAGATTTAGCTTTAAATATTTCCCACTCCGTTAAGCCTTGCTCTCGGAGCTTTTCGGCCATTACTGCAATCGTTGCCGATAGAGTTAGTGCGAAAATAACTATCCATGCAACAAATGCTAAAAATCCATAAACGAGCATCTTGCCGATGTCCCCATAGATATCATTTGAAGAATTGTTGTTTGGTTTTGAGTTGTTTTTAGCACTCACTGCGAAACTCCTGTTATCTGCTTTTTAAATTCGTCCAAGGTTGTAAAGACAAACATTCCTCGAACACTTTCAAAGTTCTGATCAAATATCTGCTGATAGGTTTTCAAATAGGCCGGAGCAACCAGATATATAAGCCGGTCGATGTTTCGATCTGGTGACATTAACTCGGCCAGATACAAACTAAGGCGCTCTTTAATGCGATCTTTTTTTCTAATTGTTCGGTCGTATTCAATCGCCGTTCTAATTCCGCGACTGCTTATATAAAACGCATCTGGGACGTGACGCGATCCTAGTTTTCTGAATGTTGGATCGACGGCCAGACATTCTGCGGATCGCCAGTCTTTCAATCCTTTTTCTTGAAATAAAATTCTCAGTTCATTTAAGTGAAGTTGATGATGAACTAAATCTTTTGATACACCTTGAACTGGTGTCGGATACGCTGAAGACTCAGCGGTAATGATCCGAGCTTTTGGTGTTGATGTTACAATTTTCATTGTCGTGTCATTAATTTTAACCGACTTCAAAAAACCAAATTTCTCCAAACTTAAAACTCGATTATATGTATATGAAGAATTCTTCTGATCACTCCATGCCACCTTCCAAAGCTGCTCAATCGTCGCAAACCCCTGCTCTACAACAAACCGCACACACTCCTTATCTCTTTCCGTAATTCTCATTCTTCCTGTTTCTATTTCCAAAACCACTCCATAAAATTATTTTAAATCCGCCGCATCACTACCATAAAAAAATACTTATTAGCAACCATGCTTGACCTCCATCACTCAACTCGTTGGGGGAGGGAGGTCAAGCATGGTTGCGGTCTTAGTAGAACTTAATAATATTAAAAAGATGCGGCGGAAATAGTGCAAAACTCAACGCGCTGAATGTTTTGTACTTTATTTTCACTTTATTCACAGAATGCGCAGAGAGTAAGAAGTTGTTTGAAGATATTTAGAAGTGTTTTGAATGAAAGCTCATGGGCCCCATAATAGGCCCGATGAGCGATTTATTTTTTAGCTAGGTCTTTTGCGTATTGATTAATAATGTTTTCCATAAGATATGATATGAATGATAAATACGAAGGACTATATTAAATCAGTTTATAAAATCAACTAATTTATAAATTATATCTCGTTCAAATAAAATAAAAACAATCGTCTGTTATCAGATATATAAATAAGAATAAAAATAATTGTTGCAAAAAAATAAACCCAACCCCAATTAAGGGATTGGGTTCTTCTCAACTCAAAAACCAATGATAGTTAGAGCTACCATTTAGTGTTTTTAATAAGCCATTTGAAAAATCAAATGCGTTGACATTTCTATCAAGAAAAGTGTCAATATAGCTTGATTTATTAGCTTGAGTAAAGAGATTATATACATTCCAAAGGTTGATATCTCCATTTTCATTTCTGCTGAAACTAGCATCTTCGTAATAGTCTTTTGCTATAGTGTTAAGCTGACCATCATTGAAATTTAGTACAGGAATATTTAATTTGTCTTTTTTAGGTAAATGCTGATATAATCTTGTTCTACCCAATAATTGAGCAAATTGATGTTCTGTTAGAGAATGTTCAGAAAGTTGTTTCATTTGTGCTAATTGCTTTTCTGCATTAAAATTGTACAACACTTCTAAAATCTTGCTTTGTAATTCTTGATAGGAACTTACACGCATTTCCTCTACAAATCCATCACTTGATACAGCTAGGTTACAACATACCTTTACTTGGAAGCCAATAAAAAACTTGAACTTTTCAATAGTCTTTTTGTTGTACAAATTTTCCAAATTATATGAGCGAACTCCACCTATTACCAAAGCAATTTCATTACCATTGATTGTATCAACAATACTAGGTATTCTAATGATGAATGCCATTCTTTCAAAGTACTGTGTTCTTTCGTGGTCTAACAAATCCTTAGCTTGTTTGTTTATAGCATCAGGAGTTCTGCCTTTAATTTGATGTGAAACTCTTACTTCTGGTTCATCAAATACATGATGTGGAAATACTTTTGCTACACAATCTTGAGCTATCTCAATAAACTCCTGATGTGCAATAGTCCTTTCATTATCTTTAGAAAATACTGGTATTACACAATCACTTTTTAAGGTGTGCAAACTTATCTCAGAAGTATTAGCTTCAATAAATGGTTTGGGTATAAATAAGCTTGTTTCTGTAGGTTTTGAAGTGGTTTCTACAGCAATGAGCTCATTAATTTTGCTAGGAAGCATAACCTCATTATCTATATCAATATTTTCACTTTTAGGATAATTCAATATAGTTTTAGTACCATTTGGATTTACTCTTTGTAATACCAATGTAGATTCTGTATTACTACCATTATTCTCTATTATGGTAGTAGAATTGTCAGTGATGAGTTGTGTGTCCATTTGTAGAAAATGATTTAGGGTTTAACAATAATTCTTTTGAGTTGATAGTGTCTTTTTGAAGTTTAAAATCATACTCTAAAAGCTCTCTCCAATTGCTGTATTGATTGTATAAGACTTTCAATTCCTCAACTGTTTTAGTAGCTTTAATTTTCTCTCTAGCATCTTGTAAGTTAGTACCAGAATTGCACCATTCTAAAATCCTTTTACCTGTTGCAGAATTAATGACAAACTCAGGTTTATTCATAAATAGCCCTGTTCTGTCTTTACTTGCTCTAGCTAAATGATTGTCATTGATTAACTCGAAATTGACTGTAAGCTCATATTCAAAGCCTTCTCTAGTAATTTCTTTAGTACCAAATTTTTGTACTTTCAATCTACCATTAGCATCTTTGTCAATGTCATACTCAATTTTTCTCCTAGCTGTAGTAATAACATGGCAACTTGATTGTAGAATTTTATCAATAAAAGCTTGATGTCTTGGTGTTACAATAGCCCAATCTTGAAATCTACCACCCAGTTTTTCATGAATATCTAAACATCCACCTGAACCATTCCACTCATGGGTAATAGAATCCACAATTACAACTGAAATATTTGAATTTTCACATAAAGTAATTGCTTCAATATACCTCTCAGGTGTATAAGGAGCAGAAATATCTATAACATAGAAGTTTCCTAAGTCTGAGTACAATGATGCAGAGGAATTTTCAGTATCAATAACTGCTATTTTACTCCAATCATTAGTCATACCATAGGCTAATAATAATGCTGACTTGGTTTTACCAAAGCCACTTGCTCCACTTATACCTAAACGGAGCTTAACTTGTTTTCTTTCTGATTGCTTAAGTTGCATAAATTTTAATCTTTAAAATGGTTAATATTGAAATGAAATTCTTTAAATTTTTTTCTTAATAGTGTTTTTAAATTAAAAATATTCTTTACCTTTGCAGAGCAAATCCTTGAAAAAGGATACTTCGATAAAATAATTAGAGTGCTGTTCTTGCCTCAAATTTTTCAGAATACTTATTTATTGTTTCTGTAGAATCTATAAAATCAATGGTGTTGATTTTATATTTCTGCGAGTGTAGTATTGTCCTCATCCGCATCATTTTTTTAATTTTAAAATTTTAATGTATGAGTACAACTAATGTAAAAAATTCAGGTTTTGTTGAATCAAATATAAATTGGACTGGATATACCTGGAACCCTTGGTGGGGTTGCAACCATGTTTCATCCGAATGTGATTTTTGCTATATTGATGAAATTATGAAGAGTTTGGGGTATGACCC
>CALAYS010000052.1 GCA_937895515.1 uncultured bacterium | reverse complement strand
ATTCTCTCTTAAACACGGCACTAGAAATATCACTCGAAGTGATACCATTATTCTTGTTATTGCCTTGCTGGCAGTACTGATATGGTGGCAATTAGATAATCCGGTGATTGCGGTACTTATTGTTTGCGCTATAGATGCTTTTGGTTATATTCCTAGTATTAGGAAATCATGGAATGATCCTTGGGGTGAAACGATACTTTCTTGGACCTTATTTTCTATTGGTAACATCTTTGCAATAATTGCTTTGACTGATTACAATATTTTAACTCTTAGCTATTTGATTACGATTACAGTTTGTAATGTGTTTCTTGTTGGGGTTTGCCTGTGGAGACGAAAAGGTTTAATATAATAATATGAAAAAAGTAATCCTAGCTTCAACATCACCTCGTCGAAAAGAACTGTTTGAAAAAACAGAGATTCCTTTTGAGATTGTTGCAAGTAGCTATGAAGAAGACATGGCTTTAGCAATGTCACCAAAAGATTTAGCCATGCATCTTTCTCGGGGTAAGGCTGAAGATGTGGCAAATAAATACCCAGATGCGGTGGTTATTGGCGCTGATACTTTTACTTGCTTAGGTAATGAAGTTTTTGGTAAACCCCATACGAAAGAAAAAGCCAAAGAAAGATTACTTATGTTAAGTGGAAAACAACACTCAATAATTACTGGTTTTACTATTATTGAAAAATCAGCAAATAAACTAGTATCTAAAGCAATGGAGACGAAAGTATTTTTTAAGGATCTAACTGAACAAGAAATTGATGATTATGTTGAAACTGGTGAACCACTAGATAAGGCTGGAGCATATGCAATCCAAGGTTTAGGCGGTAAATTAATTGAAAAGATTGAAGGTAGCTATGATAATATAATTGGCTTACCAGTTGATGAAGTTTTAGAAGAATTGAAAGGATTTGGAATTGAAAAATAAAAAATTATGAAAAATATTACGTTCATCACAGGAAATCAAAACAAGGCAGACTATTTGTCAAAATATTTGGGATTTGAAGTACAACATCTAAAATTAGATTTAGATGAGATACAATCATTAAGTTTAGAAAAGATAGTCGAGCATAAAGTCAGACAAGCTTATGAGAAAATTAAATCTCCAGTAATTGTTGAAGATGTCTCTTTGGTTTTTGAAGCGATGGGAAATTTACCAGGCCCCTTCATAAAGTTTTTTATGGAAGAAATGTCATTTGAAGATATTTGCAAATTACTTGATGGTAAATCCAGGAAAGCTGTTGCCAGTTGTGTATTTGGTTATTACGATGGTAATCTCCTAAAGTTATTTAAGGGAGAACTTAATGGTTTAATTCCTGAAAAACCAATGGGCGAAAATGGCTTTGGGTGGGACAAGATTTTTGTTCCAGAAGGTTATGATATTACCAGGGCCGAAATGGCAGAAGATGACGATAAAATTACTTATCTAAAAATAAAACCTTTTGAGGAATTGAAAAAGTTTTTAGAAAGTATTTAGATATTATAATTTAATTAGAGGAGTTCGTTCTGTATGGTAGAATACAGAAGTTAAAGTTAACCTTTAATTTTGTCGATATGGTCTCTTGAGATTTTACGAACCTTAACCTTTTTGTGACCCTCATTAATTAATCTAAGCAAGCGATGCATACCATCTAAAATCACTAATTCTCCTTTAGGATTTTCCATTATATCTATGGGATATTTTATATCAGCATTAAAAATACGTTCTTTATGTTCGGGGTATGATTCTATGTCACCCAAAACTATACGAGGTAATAGGTTATATTTTCCACCTTCATAAGACCAGAAAGGAACATCTAAATGCCATTCCAATTCTGAAACATCTATATCTTCAATTGGGGCAACTAAAGACCATAATTTCTCATTATCCCAATGAAAATCCATACCATGCTCTTAATATCTCTTTCGGGAGTTTTTTGTGGTCCTTTCTCATTTTTAGATCATACCAGTTCTAATGTCTATTATCAAAACAAGCGTGTATTGACATTTATTGAAATATAAGTAATATAAGGAGTATTGAGAAGGCAATAATTATCAACAGCTCCAACTTGTTTTAAGCACAAGGAAAAACTGTTATAATTTAGTTACGGATAATTAGACAAAATAAAAGAGTCCGCCAGTAGCTACTTGACGAACCCTTTTGAAAAACAAAAACAATTTTACTAAACACAATTACTGATCAAGTAATTGTGTTTTAGTTTCAATTAAGAAACTAACTGAACCAATGTATAGGACAGAACGGAGGCCAAGATTTATATCCATAGTCCCGTGCGTCTCTACACACCCCATTTGGACACATAATGCGACGGAAGATTTTTCTTCTGCCACATATATTACAAATGGGAAGTTTTTTACTAATCATTATGATTTTGTAAAAAATAACTTATAATCGGTTATCAAAGATACTATCGCTCGACCTGTACCAAGCTCAGTGCTTTAAGCGTTATGCAATGAGGTCACCAACAAAAAACACAAGTTCATAATCTTATTGATTATTTACCAAATCATTGAGCGATTTGATGTTGTTCTCTTTAAGATATGTACCCAGATGCATATCACTTCTAACACCTAAATCCAGATTGTATTTCTGTTCTATTGTGCCAATATGAGTATCATCACGCTTGTCGCGTAATTGACCATCATTATTCCGTGATCTGTATCCTTTCATTCCTTTTGCGTCTACTGCCATAAGTTCAAAAAAGTATTACTACTAACTCTGACTAAAAGTCCTCGAGGCGTTTGTTGTTAATCAACTTATTAAAACCGCCCAGTTGATACCCAATTTGGGTATTAGATACTAACTGTACAATTCTAACTTCTTTTATTTTTGTGATCTCACTAATTAGTATTAGTGTGTGTATGGTTAGAAAACAAAAAAACACCAACAAATCTTTGCACAATGCTGGACAAGCGTTAGAGATTTCTCCCTAAACTAATCCCAGTGGAAGCTGGTACATGACGATTTTTAGTCATCTTGTCCCAGCACCGTGCGAAAACCTTTTGGTGTCTTTGTTCGGTTAGCTGTTAATCATTGTGCCTCCTTTTTTATGCTTAGATCCTTTCCAAATCTATGCGGAGAAAAAAACTATTTACTTTTCAATCTACTTAAACAGTATACCAGATTGCAAAATCAATGCAATATATTTAATACTATTACCTATATATTATAGCATATTCCAATACAAAATGCAAGCACTATTTCAAGAAATCTTTACAGTTCTTTAAGAACGGTAGTGCACTCATACTTTGTATCGGTATTGATTTTCCAGCCATTCTATTAATTCAAATTAACTTTTTATTAGTGGATAGCTAGCTACAAGAAGCATCTTTTCGCAATTTGGACAAGAAACACTTAGGCCATCATGGCTATCAGTATCAATCCAATTACTTGATTTTGGTGTGCCTTCCCAATTACAAACAGAACAATTAATAGGCATATCTTCATTATAATCCGAGTACTCAATCATTTTGGCTGGATACTGAGACATAAATGATCCAATTGACTGAAGTTTTCTTGCAACATATCTCAAATCATCTGCCAATGGACTTTCGGACCAATTTTTTATAATAGCTGTGATTGTTAATAAATAATTCTGCAAAATCTTCTCTTTTGTAGCATTGAACCTCTCAAATGTTTGTTCACCTTCTTTTTCATGGTCATCAATAATTTCTGATGTATTAGCTATAATATCTGCAGACTTTAGTAATAGGGATTCACGTGAGAAAGTTTTAATATGCTCTAGCGCCTCAGATTTTCTTTCTTCCCAAGATAAAGATTTATTTTGCTCAGTTACACTCAAAACTAAATCTGACACATTTTGCCCAAATATATCCGTAATCATTTCTTTTGTAACTTTATTTTCTGGAGTACTGTCTTCAATTGTATCGTGGAGTATTCCTGCAATCACAAGATCCTCTGTAGCTCCTGTTCTAGCTAGTATAAGCCCTACGGTGAGTGGGTGAGTGATATATGGAATATCTTTACCTTTTCTTTTTTGCTTTTGGTCTATTTCGTGAGTTTTGGTTGATAATCTTATAGCTTTTTGTATACGTGATGTATATATCATAATATGATTATAATTTAATATTACTTTTAATGCCATCCCTATAAAATCATTTATGGGTACTTCTTATTTCAAAATATCTCCCAAATCCTTCCAGCCCTTTAGGGCTGTAGTATATTCATATTTTGTATCAGTATTGATTTTCCATCCATTTGAGCCGTCTTGGACCGCGATACCGCCATAATACCCTTTCTTACCTTTGAGCCACGCTTGGAGCGATTCAGCGCGTTCTTTCGCCCCTTTTGCAGTATCTCCACCCTTAGTATCAATTATATAGATACCTTTTGATGTTTTTATAATCCAGTCAGGATAAAATAAGCTCTCTTTATTCTTTGTCAGATCGTGATATGGAATAGAAAAAAACTCGCTACCTGAATCGCCATTTTTATACCACCAAAGAATATTCCCATTTTCTTCAAGGGATTTTATAAAGTTTGTTTCATTTTTCTTGCCATTGTATTCTTTCTCTATAAAAAATGGTTGCATAGCACTTCTCTTAACTTTCATTTCTTCGTATTGGTCAGTGTAAAAAAGTGATGGTCTTGGTATTTCAATTTGTTCGGTTCTCTTTGAGCGGTCTGATTTACGATTTACTTCTTGCTCGCGAATAGGACGATATGTCGCTAATGCTTTACCGATAACATTACTTAAAACACTATTTACCTTTAGAAAATCACCAACAACAATATGGTAGATTTCTAATCTTTGTTCTTTCAATAATCCGAGAAGCCACACATTCAAAGCGGTCTTTAATTTACCCCAAGAACGCTCTGGGGCAAACTTTTTATCTTCATCAATTTGCTTAGCAATACTATTGAAACAAAATAGATTATATAATCTTTCTAAATCGTGCTGAGACATTTCTTGCTCATAACTACTACCCTCAGCAAGAAGCTCTTGTTTGAAATTATCATAATCATCAATCTCAACATCAACAATCAAACCATTCGTCACTCTTTTATTTAAGACAAGTTTCTTATCAGTCAGTTTTTTTGTAATACTTACTTTAGTATCTTTCTGAGAAATACCAAAGTACTCGTTGGCCGTTTTCTTGAAAGTTTCTTGGAAACTATCACCCAAGTCATTATAGTCAGTACGGCTCATAAACACTGAATCAAGAATTATCGGTTGAATAGATTGTTTTCTATAACTTCCATTGATCGACGGTCTATTTTGTTCAGCAGATTTTGAATAACCAACAAGAACTTCATTGCGCTTGTAATTTGTATATAAATAACCAAGATTAAGTTCTGGTATTGGAAAATGTGTACCGAGTGGCATACGCAGTATACGTCCTACTGTTTGGATAGCAAAAGTAGCATTCTTTATTTCTCTAAACATAACTAGAACACTCGCACGTGGACAATCCCAGCCAGTAGCTACTGCTTGTTTGAATAATAAAAAAGAAACTGTAGAATTGTGCTTTTCTATATCTTTAAGATTAACTTTATCATCCGATAACCAAACTGCTATTTCATGCTCTGTAACACCTTGAGCTTTTAGAAAACCAGTCACAAAATCTTGCTTATTATCGTTCGTCCCTTTACTTGCTTTGTCATCGTTTGGTAATTGAATTAAAACCAAAGGATTTATATTAAGTTTCAGTTCCTCTTTATAATAATTAGAGAGTTCTTTTCTTTTATTAAAAGCTAAAGTAAGTAATGCTTCACTGTCATTCAAATCTTTCATTTCTTCTAAATCTTCTTTCGTTTGAAAGACAATTTTCTCTTTAATTAAACCCTCTCTAATAACATCTTTTCGGTCAACATCAACAGTGATACCTTTGGTCTGAGGAGTAGCAGAAACACCAATGATAATTCTTGGTTTAATAACATTCTTAATCAAATCACTAGCAAGAACTGTGTCAGAAGCAATATGCTCTTCGTCAATAATTAGCACGACATCACGTTTAAGAAGATGTGTGTTTTCTAAGTACATATCAAAAGTAGTGTTTGACTCACCCTCAGTACGGAGTTTCCTGTTATCTTTTGCCTTTGAAACAAGTTTCTGCCAGTTTATAAAAAATACTCCACTTCTAGGTATATTGCCGTCTTGTAAACTATTCATATCAACAAGAGGATTTTCGCTTGCCCCGCCATAATAATCAAAGAGTTTTTCTTTTGATTGCATTGCAAGAGAATCAGAGTTTGTTATCCAAATAAAGCCAACATCAGCGCTTGAGAAGCGTGGGTCGGAAACAATATCCCTTAAGAACTGAGCCATCATTATCGTCTTACCTGAGCCAGTTGGTGATTTGAAAGTCAGGTTCACATTTGTATCGCCAAGTTTCCATAGTGTCAAAAACTTGTCTTTGAGTTGGGATATAGCTGTTTCTTGAAATGGTTTTAGTGTAAGCATAAAATTATAGGCGATTGATTTCTTTATAAACTTCAAGTATAGGTTCGGGAATGTCCTCGACACGAATCAAACTCGAACTATATTCATTCTTGTACTCATTTTTACCCCAGCCAAAAACATAAAGAACTGCTGGAGTTTTTTCTTTCTCAAGTTTAGAAATAAGTTCTTTGATTTTTGTCTTATCTTCCTTGAAATAAATAGCGGTCTTCTTATCTTTGCCTTCAAAAATCTGCCACCAGTCGTTTTTCTCTAATTCCTTAAGCGTATCTTCTCTCACGGCAATCATTTCACCTGCTTGATAAGTGACTTTGATTTTTGCTTCATCAGAAATCTTATGTAGTTTGTCTACATTTACAAGATCAGTTTTGTAGTACGACAAATTGCCACCAAGACCATCAATCTTTTCACCTTTCTTGCTTGTATAACCCTTAACAATTCTTTTGACACGCTCGTAAGTCACTTCTTCGCAGATATTATTTTCATTATTAGTGCAGAGAATAAACTTACGATTACCGCCATCTTGTTTATTTAATTCAAGAACAGCATGACCTGTTGTACCAGAACCAGCAAAAAAATCTAAAACAATGGAGTTCGGATCGGTACTTATAATCTTAATGGATTGCATAATTGCATAGAGAGATTTCGGATATTGAAACATCTCTCTTTTTGGCAAAATCTCATTCAGCATTCTTGTGCCGTGTTCACTTGCAGAAAACTCAGATTCATACCAAATAGATTTTGGAGGTTCACCATCTACGCCACCCCTAAACTTATAATAAACCTGAATACCATTTCTTGTTTCCTGACACCATAGATCACCATTTTTATACATTTCATCAATCGCATCTTTACCTCTTCGCCATATTCTTTTCTCTCCCATTGGGTCAATAGGCAGTATTTCAACCTTAAGTTTATCCTTAGAGCTAACTCGTCCAGTTTTTGGATCATAGTAAATAGGAAAAAATCTATCAGCTAAAACACCTCCTTTTTCGGCTTGGCTATCAATTCCTTGTTTACGCAGGTTACCCGGCGAATACCAACTACCATCAGTATCTTGAACATACTTGTGGCTTTTATCAGCAAACTCTACATCAAGGTTTTTTATGAATGAATCTTGATTCCCAAAAAACAAAGCATACTCATGAACTTGTGCAATTTTTCTCTTAGTTTTTCGTCCGCTCGGATTATTTCTTATAACAACAGTACCAAGATGATTGTCTTCTCCAAAAATTGAATCCATTAAAAGCCAAAGTGTTGGCAATTCGTAGTCATCAATCGTCACGCAAATTATTCCATTATTACTAAGTAGTTTCTTTGCGAGTTTCAATCGCTTTTCCATAAAAGAAATCCACTTTGAGTGACGAAAGGTGTCCTGAGAATCAACATAGTCGTTATTATATTTCCAATCAGTAGCACCAGTGTTGTATGGCGGGTCAGCGTATATGACATCAATCTTACCTGCGTGTGTGTAGTTCAAAACAGAAAGAGAGTGATAATTGTCGCCCTCAATCAAAAGATTGTTTGGTGCTGAATTATCAGAAACAATTTTTCTATTCTTAACTTCTCTTAGAATCGGTATATTTTCCTGACACTGTAAAACAACATCTTCTGGTTTATCTTCCCAGATGAGTCCATATTTTTTATCCTTGAGTTTTTTAATCTCTAACTCAAGCTCTGAAATACGAGCGAGGAGCTCTTTTTGTATTTGTAATTTATCTTTAGACATAAGCATCCGTTAGGGATACCTAAAAAACAAAATAGGCACCCCAATAACGAGGTGCTGACAGACGAATGGTATTAACCATCAATCATGTTTCCTCGTATTGGAATGCCAATACTGGTCACGATTGATGGCAAAAATTACCATATTTCTTAATACCTTTATAATTCATCTGTCAGCATTTCTAGTTTAACAAATTTTGACAAAGTACGCCAATGTAAAGTAAAGTAAAGATATGACCACAGATGTTAGGGATGTACTTACTCATCGATATATCACTTTTATAAACAGAGAAACTCCTTGGGCTTTTTTTGTGGGGCTTTCAGATTATATTGATTATATTTTAGGGACCCCACAATTTTCTTGGACTATTGAACGTGAATTTGCTAAACGCAATTCCGAATATAAACTTATAGAAACGTATGAAGAAAGTACTATTTCTGAAATGGATGAAGTGAGAGACAAACTCCTTGGTGTAATAAAAAAGAGAAAGGTAAATGTTAATGATTTTTCACGAGAAAAATCTCTTTTTCCATCTATAAGACATCCAGATGCAGAAAATATAATTGAGCATATGCAAATGTTTTATGACGGGGTTATTAATCTTAATGGTTTTCGTTCAGATAATATTAATAATTTTTTATTTGATATATCGGCTAACCTTTTAGAAATGGGTTATAAAAAAGATGTTGAGGAATTTATTGTTCCTGATAAAGAATATCAGGAATACTACCAGCGTATAAATGGTAAAGATGATGAACTCTATATTACAAGAAATCAGCGAGGAAATTTTATATTCTCTAAAACATGGCCATACCGTTTTGAACAGGTTAAAAAGGTTGAAACTCAAAGGAAACTGCAACTGTGGGGTGCTTTTGAAGAAATCATAAAAATTTGGCATGCAAAAGAAGGAATTGGAAGAAATGCTTCCATGCAAGAAATATTTGAGAATTGCCAAAATGACGAGAAATACCGACTTGAAAGCGATGAAATATATGATGTTAGTAACATTGTAGCTGATATAAAACTTATTTTAGAAAATCACAGTATCAGCACCTCTCATCTTGAGTATTTTCGTATTAATGAATTAAGGCCAATAGTTACACGTATAAATACAATTCTCATAGAAAAAACCTCTGAAGAGATATACCACGAACAAATAAAATCTAAAGGTCAAACCAAGGCAATACAAAAAAACATAGAAGAGTTCAATCAAGCAATCCTAGTTGATCGAATTGATGTTTTAGGGGGCACAATAAAAAAAGAAAATAAAAATACAGATAAATTTGAAATCAATTTAGATGAAATTTTTTATAATAATAAAACGGCTATAGGTGATATAAACGGTAGAGAGTTTCGATTTAAGCCAGATAGTTCAACAGCAGAAGTTTTTTCAAGTGTATGGGGAATAATGAATGTACCGGCAAAAAGGCAAGATGTGTTAATAATATCTGGTTTTTATGAAGAAGGACAGGCTTCTGATCCTACTCGTCGTGTCGATGAGACCTATCATATAAATGATATTGCAAAATCTATTCGTCGCACCCTTAAGATTAATACAAAAAAGCTAATAAACAATGATGGGAATCTTACTTTAATTGGTAAAAAACTAAAAAATTCCAAACTGAACCAAGATGAACCAAGATGAACTATTTTCAAAATATATAAAATAGTAGGCTGATAATAAGCCTATTTTTGTTTTTTTAATTCTAAAACGCCATTAACTTATGCAAGTCAATTCCTTGCTTGATCTGTCTGTTCGTGGCGTTCAGATGGATTAAGCAAAGAGCGGGCTTGTATTATGTTACCAAAACAAGCCATCGAAGAATATAAGATTTTATACAAGAAAGAATACGGCATCATTTTAGATGACTCCGAGGCATCTTTTCGTGCCAATAATCTTGTTAATCTTTATAAAGCGGTTTTGGGGTCGAAATCTGAAATAACGAAAACGGTTGAAAAACCTCGTTGTGATTATCAGTAAAATGGCAAAAATTAATTGTCATAAAATTTATAGTTCAATGAGTTATACGATCAAAGAAATATCGGATGATTTGGGTATTAACCAAAAAACCTGTTTACGCTGGATTAATAATGGTATGAAAACGGTATCTGGATGTAGAAGGCCAATCCTTATCATGGGTTATGATGCCAAGGAATTTTTAAGGAAAAAGAACTCAAAAAAGAAAGTTAAACTAAATCGAAGTGAGTTTTATTGCTTTACATGCAAAATGGCAAGGAATGCAAAAAGGGGTTCGATTAGGAAGATAAAAAACAGAAAAACAGCTATTTGTCGTGTATGTAGTGGAAAAATGAGCAGGACAATATAACTCTCCCAAAAGGACTATATGATATTCTCTTTCCCTACTTAAATGTCCATTATTAAAGATAACTGAATATATAATAACTATGACAAAAACAATGTACGAAAACGAAAAAATCAAAAGAGATTTTTTTGATCACTTAAAGGGTGGTCAAGGGTTTTCTAAAAGCTCAGTGCGCTCTTTTGCGGAAGCAATAAATCAATGGCAAATATTTTCAAAGAATGAAGATTTTTCCAATTACAATAAATCAAAAGCGGTGGCTTTTACAGAGTGGTTAAGCTCAAGATCATCAAAAACCATATCGGGGAAAATTTCTCTTGTTACACAATATAATTATCTTCGCCGTGTGAAGAAGTTTTTTAGATGGCTATCAGAACGACCTGGGTACAAAAGTAAGGTATTAAAAAATGATATTGATTTTTTACGTCTTTCAAAAAAAGATGTTCGTATCGCGCAATCGGGTACAACAAAGAAAACACCGACATTTGAAGAAGTCAAAAAAATAATTAAAGGTATTAATCCCAAAAATGAAATAGATTTGAGGGATAGAGCGCTTATTTGTTTTGCTTTTATTACGGGTGCTCGTATTTCAGCCATCATATCATTAAAAATGAAAAACTTTGATAAAAAAAGTAAAGAAATAGACCAGAATCCTGGTGACGGAGTGAAAACTAAAAACTCAAAAAAGATACTTACTACATTTTTCCCAATCGGATGGAATGACCCAGAGGAATATTTTATTCAATGGTATGAGTATTTAGAGTCAAAAGGGTCCAAACCAGATGACCCTATTTTTCCAGCTACACTGACTTCTTTTACCACTGAAAAAATGAATTACAGCAAAGAAACCGTTGGGAATAGTTTTTGGGTCGGTACAGGCGGTGCAAGAAAAATCTTCGATAAAAGGTGTAGAAATGTCGATTTACATTATTTTAATCCACATTCATTTCGTCATTCAGTCGTTAGTATTCTTAGTAAAAACAGACTTACCGAAGAACAGAAGAGGGCGATCAGTCTTAATCTTGGACATGAAAATGTAAGTACGACTTTTGGGTCATACGGCTACGGTAGTATGAGTAATAAAGATGCAATAAAAATTGTCCAAAAGTTAAAAGATTCTGACACTGATAACCAAACAAAATCAACACTTTCAGACGAAGAAAAGGCCCTTTTACAAGGAATGATTAATAGGGGTTAATTAGTTGCTATGTAAAGAATAGTAAAGTATAATAGAACATATGAATAAAGATTTTTATACAGCACGAGATTTGGCAGATAAACTTGGGATGAACATAATGACCATTTATCGCTACATAGGAGCTAAAAAACTTAAAGCATACAAGCTCGGTAAAGAATTTAGAATTGATAAAAAAGATTTTGATGATTTTTTGAATAAAGCAAGTAATAAATAATTTATATGAAAGCCGGAGTAGAACAAAAAATAGAATACAGCGCCTATCACAGGAAATCTACAGAGTCGGAGGATCGACAAATTCTTTCTATTGAGTCCCAAATTGATAAATCAACTGAGATGGCTAGGGCGCTCGGTGTTAAACTAAAAGAGGAGCATCTTTTTACTGAATCAAAATCAGCTAAGATAACAAACAATAGACCAGAGTTTACAAAAATGGTTAACCTTATCGAGAAAGGAAAAATTTCAGGAATTATTGTTTGGCATGCTGACCGCCTTTCACGGAATGCAATTGACTCGGCTGTTCTAATTGACCTCATGGATAGAAACAAACTAATTGAAATCGTCACCCCAACTCAAACATTTAGGAATACTCCAATAGATAAATTTATGTTTATGTTGTCCTGTACTCAAGCGAAAATGGAAAATGACAAAAAAGCGATTGATGTGAAGCGTGGAATGTCAAAAGCTGCGAGTATGGGAAATTTTCCTGGTATGGCCGCGATTGGTTATCTAAATGATAAATTTTTACCAAAAGGACAAAAACATACTAGTAAGGACCCTGAACGTTTCGACATGGTACGTAAGATGTGGGATCTAATGCTTACAGGAACAACTAACCCACTTAAAATTTTAGAAATTGCTACTAATGAATGGGGATTAAGATCAAAAAATGGAAATAAATTATCCAGAAGTAATATTTATTGGCTTTTTAGAAATTCATATTATGCTGGTATTTTTGAATATCCTAAAAGAAGTGGCAACTGGCACCAAGGAACACATGAGCCAATGATTACTTTGGAAGAATTTGATCGGGTCCAAGCGATTCTAGGGAAACGTGGCAGTCCGCGCCCTAAAAGTCATGTATTTGAATTTACAGGAATGATGCATTGTGGTGAATGTAATGGAGTTGTCACTGCCGAAAATAAAACCAAATATCAGAAAAATGGCAATGTACATACTTATGTATATTATCATTGTACTAAGCGAGTGAATCACGATTGTAAACAAGGTGGAATAGAAATCGATGAGCTTAAAAAACAAATTACTAAAGAAATTGGTACCATTGAGATACCAGCTGAATTTCATAGTTTTGGTATGAAATGGTTTCAAAATGAGAATGAAAAAGAAGTTAGTAGTCAGAAAATTATTTTAGGAACAAATCAAAAAGCGTACAATATAATCGTGGATAAATTAAGCAGACTTATTGATATGCGAGCATCGGGAGAAATATCACCCGATGAGTTCGCAAAGAAACAAGCTGAGTATCTTATTGAAAAGAATGAACTTAAAAACCTTCTTGAGAGTACTGATATTCGTGTTAATAAATGGAACAGAACAGCAGATGAGATGTTTACTTTTATTGAGCAAGCACAAGATCGTTTTAAGAATGGTACTCGTCAGACAAAACGTAGTATACTTTCAACACTTGGTTCGAACCCCCTCATAAAAGACAAAATAATCAATGTAGACATAGAAAAATCCCTTCTTCCAATGAAAAAAGTTTCAATTGAGGTAAAGGCAATAAAAGAAGCGTTAGAACCTCTAAATACTATTGATAAACAAAAGGACTTTGAGCGTATCTGCTCTCAAAGTCCGATACTGTCCTCTCGGTAGGAATCGAACCTACGACCATCTCCTTAAAAGGGAGCTGCTCTACCGACTGAGCTACAAGAGGATATTATATTCTATCTTTTAAATATTTTCTTCCGAAACCAGTTTTTAAACTCTTCTCTCTTTTTACTGCTTTATTTTTATCAAGGCAAGCCTCATAATAAACAAGCTTAAAGGGAATTCTTGATTTTGTAGCTGAAACTAAACCTTTGTTATATTGATCTAGTCTAACTTTTAAATCTTCCGTAAACCCTATGTAAATCTCATTGTCTTTCAAGCTTTTCAAAACGTATGTATAAAACATAATGAAATTATAGCTCTACCGACTCCTGCCCGCAATGCTTTCAGCCTAGCTGATGCAGGCGGGGAGCTACAAGAGGATATCTTTTTATGCTAAGCTACAATTATGAAGATACCACAAAATACACCTAAAGACAAGAAAATTTGCTTGATAGCTCTGGATATCCGAAGTAGTGAAAATGTAGGGTCATTTTTTCGTACTGCGGATGCGTGCGGTGTTAATCAAATATACCTTGTTGGAATTACTCCTGCACCAATTGATAAATTTAACCGGCCGGATAGTAAAATAGCCAAAACAGCATTAGGCGCGGAAAAAAGCGTTCCTTATTTATATGAAAAAACAATAAATACTACTTTAAAAAAACTTAAAAAGGACGATTATATAATCATTGCATTGGAACAAGCTCCTAATTCTGTAGATTATCGAAAGATCATTTCTTTACTTGGTAGCCTTGCTACCAAGCTGGCGTTAATTGTGGGTAATGAAGTAACTGGTATTCCTAAAAATGTTTTATCTAAAGTTGATCATATTATAGAAATCCCAATGCGGGGTATAAAGGAATCATTAAATGTATCCGTTGCCACCGGCATTGCTCTTTATGAATTAACTCGCTCGTGGTAAAATAAGATTATGAAAAAAGAACACATATTTATAATCATTTTAATAATAATCGTTGGAGGAATTAGCGCATTAGCTATAATTACTAATAAAAGATCTAAAATTGACAAAAATCCAGAATTAACAGTAGTCTTAAATTCCGTCGCCCATGCTTTAAAGGACAGTGGTACTAAATTCTACGGTGCATCATGGTGCCCACACTGCATGCAACAAAAAGAATTTTTCAAAACAGCAGTTAAAGAATTACCTTATATTGAATGTAGTACTGCTGGGGCAGGGTCTCCACAAACCCAAGTTTGTATTGATGCTAAAATCGAAAGTTACCCAACATGGGAATTTGCTCCTGGGGTACGTGGGTCACTTGAGATTATTCCAATGGATTTGGCTAGTATTATAAATTATCCACTGGATGATAATGCTAAATTACAGCTCCAAGTTCAAAAGGATGAATATTTAGCTAAGATGGAAGCCAAACAAAAAGATGCTTATGTTAAAGAAATTGAAACTCTTAAAAAAGATTTGGCAAAATCTAAAAAATAATTATGTTAGAAATAGTTAACAAAATTTCAACATTTGGCACATTGGTAACGCTATTAGTTGCGGTGCTATCAATTTTAGCTTTAGCATTCTTCTATAAAGATAAAAATACTTGGCTAACATTTGTTAAAAAAAATGCATTAAATTTATATTTAATATTGTTAGTTGGTGCAGTAATAATAATTTTATATTATTCCGAAGTCGCATTATTTACACCTTGTAAATTATGTTGGTTCCAAAGATTATTTATTTTTCCACAAATACTTTTAATTCTTGTAGCTAAAGCTAAAAAAGATATTTCAAATATTTTTAGCTATTTGTCATGGATGACTGGTTTTGGATTAGCTTTTTCTTTAATCCATAATTATGTTTATTATTTTGGAGAAGAGACAGCTCTTACTTGTGACGCTGCTGCTAGTTGTAAAGCCTATTATGTATATGAATATGGTTTTGTAACTATCCCATTTATGGCACTGGGGTTGCTATTATCACTAGGAACAATTTTACTAATTCGTAAATATTACAAAGGTAACAATTAAATATAAACAAAAACCACCGTTAAGCGGTGGTTTTTGTTTTAGCTTTTTGAAAAACTATAAAACTAATAAATACAAAAATTGAAGCCACGATTATGGGGGTGGTTGGTTTTAAAACTGCCGCAATAAACCCAGAAAGAATAGCTGGGATTATTTGAGCCAGTGCTGTAACGCTAGCTGAGATACCCATTATTTGACCTTGGATGGTTTTGTCGGATCTTTCAGATATTAATGCATTTAAATTAGCCATAGTTAACCCAGTAAATAAACTAAAAAATGGTGGCACTAAATACAATTCCCATTTTTGGTTTGGTAAAAAGTAAGCTAATAGCATAACTGCACAACCAAACAATGAAATGTTTAATATTTGTTCTTTGGTTAATTTTTTAGCAAAGATTCTAGTTAATACGGCTTGGGTAATAACAGACCAAATACCAACATAAGCAAAAAATGTTCCAATGTTGCCTTGGCTAAAACCAAATTTAATAATTAAAAATACACTAAAAAATGTTGTAAAAAAAGTAAACCCAGCATTAAAGAAAAATGTTGTACCAAATAAACTTTTAAGCCCTGGTAAATTAAAAGCCGTAATGATGTTTCTTATGGATTTATTAAATTTTATTTTTAAGTTATTTAAATTTTTATTTGTTTCTGGTAAGAATTTCCAAATTGAAATTACATTTAAAAATGCCAATATTGCAGCAAAATAAAATGGTGTTGATGCAGTAAACCAGCTAACTAAACTTGGGTCTGATAATTTACCTCCAATAAATGGTCCAAAAATAAACCCCAGCCCAAATGCGGCACCAATCATTCCAAAATTCTTTGCGCGGTTTTCCGGAGTTGTAACATCGGCTATTGCGGCTTGGGCAACAGCAATATTCCCACCGGTAATACCATCGAAGAATCTTGAAAAGAAAAGCAGTGGAATGTTTTTAGTAATTATACCAATAGCAAATAGTATGTATGACACCGATGTTCCTAATATTGAAATTATTAGAACCTTTTTACGGCCATAACGGTCGGAGAGTTGTCCCAGTATAGGTGTGGCAAAAAATTGCCCCAATGGGAAACTAGCAATTAATAAACCAAGAATTATCAGCCCATTAGCTGGATTTGCGCTAGTACTTAAAACATAAAAAGGTGATCTAGGGTCAGCAAATAATTCGGGGATTACTGGTATTAAAATACCATAACCCAGCATATCAATAAGAATTGTTAAAAAGATTAATTTTGTTACTTTCATTTTGTTTATTTTTATTTATAAATTTGTTGGTGAGTGGGGCAGTAGTGGCTACTGCGTCCAGTAATAACGGTACGGGTAATTGTACCACCACATCCAGATTTGCTACATTTACTGCCGGTTTTGCGGTATGCATTGTGGTTGTTTTGAAATTCTCCACGCATACCGTAAATGTTACGGTAATCGCTCATTGAATCTCCACCAAAGTCTATTCCTTTTTTTAAGACCTTGAGCATTTCACGGTATAGTATTTTTCTAGAACTTTCGGGTATTTTGCTCCAAATACTTTGTGGGTGAATACTGGAACTAAACAGCATTTCATCGCTATAAATATTTCCAATCCCAGAGATTGTCCGTGTATCCATCAGTAGTATTTTAATTGGGCGATTATTTGCGGGGGCAGTATTTAATGCTTTAACAAAATCTTTATAAGAAATATCAGGGTTTACTGGTTCGGGTCCATGGCTGGACAGATGAATTTTGTGGTGGTCTTCATTTTCTAGTAATGCTATTTTTGCAAATTTACGAGTATCACACAAAACTAAATGTTTAATCTTTTTATTTATTTCTCCCTGCCCTAATTTAGGGGAGGGCTGGGGAGGGGTAAGTGTAAATACAAAATGAATAAATCTATTATATGGGTCATGTAGTGCTATATTTTTTTGTGCTTTACTTGGTACCCAACTTCCTACATTTTCAATTTTATTTTTGACTTTTACCTTTTGAATTTTGAATTCGTAATTACCCACCATCATATGCCCAGTCATTTTCATATGAATTAAAATTGTCTCCCCGGAACTTATTTTAATTAAAATATTTTTACCGCGTCTTGTAGCGCCCATTATTTTTTTCCCTTTTACGACTTTGGTAAAGTTTTTAAAATAGGGGAGATATTTAATAGTTTGATAAAAGTCTATCCGGCTGGGTTTATTAACTGCCAAATCCGTCCAGACATCGTTTATAGTCCAGCCGGTGCATTCAGTATTAATTCCATTAACAGTTGTTGTAACTTCGGGTAATTCGGGCATGTTTATCCGCCTTAACTTTTTACTTAAAATATTTTTATAAAAAGTAATTAGCGTGTTATTTAATAATTAATTTAAAAAAATTTTGGCGGATTTACATTTTTCTTACAATTTTTAGAACAGTGCGGATTACTAACTGAGTATCATTAGTATCAATATCCGGCGGTAGTTGGGATAAAGCCGATCTTATGTCTTGTGCTGAATACCCCAGTGCAGTTAATGCATCCAGCGCATCGTTAGTAACTGACCCAATGCTGTCATCATCATTAACCATGTTTTTAATTTTGTCTCTTAGTTCAAGGATTATTTTTTCAGCAGTTTTTTTACCAATGCCAGAGACTTTGGTTAAATAGTTAGCATCACCACGGCTAATATAAGTTAATAAATCATTTGGGCTAGCCAAAGACAATATCCCCAGTGCGCTTCTTGGGCCAATACCGGATATTGTAATTAAGAGTTTAAATAAATCTCGTGATGTTTTGTTGGTAAACCCATATAGTTCCTGAGCATCTTCACGGACAACAAATACAGTTAAAATAGTGACATTATCGCCAATCATTGGCATATCTATGGGTGTCATAAAAACCAGGTACCCAATACCATTGTTATCTATTACTATGCCTTTTTCATCTTTGTCTATTACTATGCCTGTTATTTGAGCTATCATAGTACCATTGTAACATATTTTAAAAACACTTCACCGAATGTCTTTTTAAAAAGTCCTCGGATCTCCTCGCCAGCAAACATAAAGGCTCGGCCAGACATTTTCAAAAAGACATTCGGCTTCGTTTGTGATTTCCCTCCCTGGTTACGGGGAGGGTTAGGTTAGGGTGTTCCTTTCCTTTTTAGCATTTTTCTGGTATAGTTATTTTGTTTGATATTGCCAGTGTCTCGGTGTATTAAATATTCTGTAGTTTGGTTCCGTGTAGCTAAACTATAATTATGAATTTTGAATTTTAATTAAATTATGCCAATTACAAAATCAGCTAAAAAAGCACTTCGTGGTTCAGTTAAGAAAAAGGCTGTAAACGACCGTGTTACAAAAGCTTATAAAGAAGTAACAAAAAGTGTTGTAAAACTTGCTAAGACTAACAAAGATGAAGCTAAAAAAATGCTTTCCAAAGCTCAATCAGCAATTGATAAAGCAATGAAGAAAGGAGTTTTGAAAAAAAATACTGCTTCTCGTAAAAAGTCTTTACTTTCAAGAATAACTAAATAGGAAAATAAAAATACCCGTTTGCTAATGCAAGCGGGTTTTCCTTTACAGGAGTTATTTTTTTTGTAAAAAAAGGTATTTAACCTAAATATGATTTTAAAATCTGGTTTTTCGAAGACTTTCTTAATCTTCTTAAAGCTTTCTCTTTGATTTGTCTCACGCGTTCGCGGGTTAACCCCACTTTTTCGCTGATGTCTTCAAGGGTATAGGCTGGTCCGCCATCCAAACCGTAATAGTATTTCAATACATCGCGCTCTTTTTCGCTTAATGTCTGAATTACACGGCTGATTTCTTTTTGAAGTGACTCGCTGATAAGTGTTGCATCGGGCCTGGGTGAATCATCTTCCAGTAGACCTAAAAGGGTATTGTCTTCACCTTCTGTTACAGGCGCATCAATAGATAAATGGCGACCTGCAGAACGCAAAGCATTTTCAACCTCGATTAATGGCACTTCTAAAGCCTTTGCAATTTCTTCGGCTGTTGGTTCACGCTCATGTATTTGCTCTAATTTAGCAGCCATAGCAGAAATACGTCCAATTGAACCAACTTTATTCAGCGGCAACCTAACAACACGCGATTGGTCGGCCAAAGCCTGTAAAATAGATTGACGAATCCACCATACAGCGTAAGAGATAAATTTAAAACCACGGGTTTCGTCAAACCGCTTAGCAGCTTTAACTAAACCAAGATTTCCTTCATTAATTATATCTCCAAGTGCAAGACCTTGATTTTGATATTGTTTAGATACAGAAACTACGAAGCGCAAGTTGGCATTTACCAATTTTTTAAGTGCGGTTTGGTCACCGTCACGGATTCGGCGGGCTAATTCCACCTCTTCTTGCGCATTAACCATGGGCAATTTAGAAATTTCGTTAAGATACTTGTCTAGAGACCTGCTGTCTCTATTTGTAAATTGTTTACTTATTTTTAGTTGTCTCATTTTAAATTGTTTATTTATACATACTTTAATATAAAACAAAACCCCTGTCAATGGGGTTTGTTTAAGATGCACACTATTTTTAGTGTAATTTTCTTTGGATTTTTCTAAAAACTCCGTTTTCGTGCATTAATCCACCAATACAAGTTATGATTAACAAACAAATATAAATGCTAATTCCATAAACAGCAGGGAATGTAATACCGCGAAGCGCGCCAAGTATAAAAATAAAATACCAAGTTGTAATAGACACAACTCCAGCAATAGTAGCTAAACGGCGCATTTTGCGGTTTACTTCGTGGGATAGTCCAAATCTTGATTTACCATTATTACTAAAATCAATTTTTACTAATTTAGGGCGAATATAATAACCCAAAACCAGTCCGTTAATAACCAATACTAATAACCCAAAATTTTTAGTTAAGAATTTACCCGAATTTGCTAGCCTTTCAAAGCTTGGAATAAAAAGCATAATTCCACTAACAATTAAAATAATTAATGCTATCCAAATTATTTTAGTTAGGCTGTCCATTAGTTTAGCTTCTTTAGCGGTTATGTGTTTGTCGCCAACAAAGCGGAAAAATAAAATATCAGTAATAGTTGCGCTACCCACACCTAAAATAACACCTATTAAATGCAGTATTGTTGCCACCCTTGTATAAATTTCGATTGTTTCCATATATTTAAAATACCATATTTGCTATAAATATAAAAACTTGAAAAAAGCTTTGAAATAAGGTAAGGTTGTAAGTGGAAGTGTGGCTGAGTGGTTTAAGGCAACTGTCTTGAAAACAGTCGTCCGTGAAAGCGGACCGTGAGTTCGAATCTCACCACTTCCGCAGTAAGAACAAAACCCGAAAGGGTTTTTCTTTTTGTGTATATTAAAAACTGTCCGGTATAAAGAAGAAAAGGACTTAATTTGAATAAAGTGATATAATTTAAAAATGTCCACACTTCATTTAATTTGCGGTTTGCCTGGGTCTGGTAAATCTACTCTCGCTAAAAAACTTGAGAAAGAACATTCTGCATTGCTCCTAAGTCCTGATGAATGGATGGGGCGTATTGTGGGTAATGGAGAAAATGAAGAAAAGCGTGCTGTTATTGAAACAATGCAATGGGAAATTGCTCAAAAAGTTTTAACCTTAGGTGTGGATGTAATACTTGATTTTGGTTTTTGGACTCGCAAGGAACATGATGAATTTAAAGCTCGTGCTACGGGTATTGGGGCAACTGTTAAATTATATTTTTTGGATGTACTACGCGAAGAACTTTGGCATCGCTTGCAAGAGCGCAATAAAAATTTACCTCCAAATACATTCAATGTTGAAGAATCAGATCTGGATAAGTGGATTAAAGATTTTGAAGTACCAACCTCAGAAGAATTAATTTAGATAAAATATTAAAATAAAAATATGACATCCGCGGAACAAATATTTATAATCGCCACTAGTATTGTATTGATTGTTTTGGCTTTAACTATCAAAAAAATTGATTGGAGGAAATTGGGCTTTAATCCTAAATCTATTTTGCTTGGTTGGGGGCCGATATTAATTTTTAATATTATTATCTTTAGCTTAGTACAACTAGCAATTACATATAAATTTATAAGTCTTCCGGAGTGGGTTATTGATCAAGATCCTTTGTTGCCGTTAATCATAATATGTTTTCTACAAGAAATATTATTTAGAGGGTTAGTAATAAGATTATTGGAACGCTGGGGTAAGCAAATAGCGCTATGGACAAGCGTATTTATTTTTGTTGGCTTTCATTTAATCGCACCTTATTCATGGTCTAAAACTGGATTTATTTTTGCATGCCTAACTTTGTTCGCAGGATATTTCTGGGGTTGGCATTTCTTAAAATTTAGAAATATATACATACTCGGAGTTTCTCATTTCTTAGTTAATTTAAGCTTTAATTATGTAGTTTTCAGTGTGCTTTCATAGCGGGAATTAATTTTAATAAAGTGATAGAATAAAAATATGAAGATTAAAGTTATTGGTATTACTGGTGGTAGTGGAGCAGGTAAATCTACTCTTTGTAATGCTCTTAAAAATAAATACCCTGATCAAATCGAGTTATTGCAATTAGATGACTATATGAAACCAAAGGAAGAAAAACCAAAAGTTGGTGATCTTATTAATTCTGATCATCCAGATTCATTATATTTTGATAAATTTATTCTTGATTTAGAAAAATTGTTAAAAGGGGAAAGTTTTACACTTTATACAAGAAATGAATATCTTAACCCAGATTTTTTTAAAAATAGAGAAAAAACCTTAATCACACTTAATCCAAAACCAATAATAATTGTTGAAGGTTTTTTGTTGTTACATTACGAAAAGATACGAAAATTATTAGACTCATCTATTTTTTTAGACGAAAAGCATGATATTAGATGGGCGAGACGACCTATAAGAGGTAATTCAAATAAAGAGTATGAAGAGAAAGTTATAATTCCAATGCACAATCAATATATAGAACCAACCAAAAATTATGCCGATCATGTCATAGACATTTCAAATCTAACAAAAGAAGATGTATTAAAAGAAGCCGAGCGTATTATTTTTGCCGAATAAAATAGCCCTAATTGGGGTTATTTTATGTTAATATAGTTTATATGGAAGGATTTAATCATAGTGTACCTAAATCTGAAAAGATGGTTTCAGAAGAAAAAATAATTCAAAAACCTGAAATTAAAGAAGGTGTTGATTTTATTTTTAACCAACATTCTGAACTTTTAAAAATTGGTACAAAAGAACAATATTCTGAATATATAAATACCATATTCCCTGAAAGTAAATTTAAAGATATTTTTTATCATGGAACTGCATCAAAATCAAAAATTGAAAATTTTAATTTTGAAAGAAGTAATTTTGCTAAAGCGGTTTTTTTTACAAAGGATCGTAAATTTGCAGAAAGTTTTGCATTTGATGATTCCCGAGATGGTAACGTACAAGAGCAAATTTTGGATATTAAAAATCCTTTTGATTTTTCAAATAAAGAACATATTCAAGAACTACGACCTATAATTGAAGAATTGGTAAAAGAAGGTTATAAATCAGAAAATACAAATATAACTTTTAGGAATGATTTACCTCAAATTAATATTGGAGAAAAAGAGATTCAAAATCCTTCAATAGAAGATTTTGTTGACCATTATATATGGAGACTCGAAAATGGTTCTTGGAGAATTATTGAAACTGATCGAGTAATTGACTTTATTTCTAAAAAATATGATTCTATTTTGATCAATGAAAGAGGCATTACTAATATTGCTGTTTTTAATCCAGATCAAATACATGTTCTTGGTTCACAAGTTGATATTGATAAATTTTCTAATTTTATAGGAATAACAACAGAAAATAAAACTGAATTAAACAATTAAAATAAAACCCGCAATGTTGCGGGTTTTAGGTTTAATCCTTTTTATGTAATAAGACTAGTCTTGTTCCAGATCCAAGAACAAACAATACAATTGCAATTGAAAAATGGGGGAGGTGGCCGATTAGTTCCACTGGTCCCAAAAGACATAGTGTGGTTACAAGAAATACTGCCAATGCAATTGTGGTTGTGCGGGTAACTAACCCCAGTAAAAAGAAAATACCAAACAAAGCTTCAACCATCCCAGCAGAGAATCCAAAATAGTAATTTGTAAAATTATGAAACCCTAAACTTTGCATAAAATTCCAATTATAGTGCGATAGGAAATTATCAGTTAATGATGGGTTTAAAATTTTTTCAGTAAAACCAAGCACAATTAAATTAAGCCCTGTTCCTACGCGCAGTATTGGCAGTCCATAAGTATGAATTTTGTGGCTTAAATGTTTTACAAAATTCCAGTCGCGCATTTTCCATTTTGGGCGACCAATAATAATGATGTAAAATGCAAACCCAACCATCTCTAGCGTATCGAGCATTTCAATACCCCCATATTGATGAATTCCTAAAATAAATAAAACTAAAATAAGTAGTCCACCAATTCTTTCATAGAAACCTAATAGTATTAGCACACCGGCAATTAATTCAATTGATAGCATTAAATAACCAATGTTACCAACAACTGGTAAATTAGGCGCAAAAACAAAACCTTTTAATGCAAAAATAATAAAAGATAAACCAAACCCAATACTAGCAATAGACAGTACACCTGGTGCCCATTTTTGAATTGTTTTATCTAGTTTGTGGGGGACTTTTAATTTTTTTTCTAAATAAATACCAATTCCAATAATACAAAGTGCAATAATTATACCTATTAATACATAATGATCATGGACGCTGTATGGATTTATTATGGTTTCTTCTTCGGCAAACCATTTAACATGAGCCAATGCCAATCCGGGCATACCAAGAGCTAATAGCAAAATATACTTTATTTTTTTCATAATTTAATTATAACAGAAATATGGCTTGCCTTAAAAGGCAAGCCATATTTAAAAGATTTCTTATTTATGAATTTGCAGCTTTTTCTAGTTCGGCAATATCAAACTTTTTCATTTTTAAGAATGCTTGGGTAACGCGGGCTGTTTTTTCTTTATCGCCTGAACCCATTAATTGATTCATCATACTTGGTACGATTTGCCATGAAAGACCATATTTATCTTTTAGCCAGCCACATTGGCTTTCTTGCCCACCATTTGCGGTCAGTGCGTTCCAGTAATAATCAATCTCTTCTTGGTTATCACAACTAATTACAAAAGAAATTGCTTCATTAAATTTAAACATAGGCCCAGCTGTCATCATGCTTAACTTTTGCCCTAATATTTCCATTGTTGCCATTTCAACATTACCTGACGGTGTGTCGGAGAGTTCGCCATTGCTTGTAATTATTGCATCTGGGAAAACTGATTTATAAAAACTAGTAATTTCTTTTAAATTCTTGTCGAACCATAAAAATGGGTTTATTTTGGGTGTATTCATACTGTGATTATAGTATATTTTTTGAAAATGATATAATGTTTTTATGAAAGAAATAAATAATCGAACAACTGAATACGAAATAAATGATATCTTTTTAAAAAGATTTTCACCACGAGCAATGTCTGGAGAACCAATAAAAAATGAAGTGTTAATGACACTATTTGAAGCTGCGCGTTGGGCACCATCGTCACGTAATATTCAACCATGGCGGTTTGTGTATGCATTGCGGGGTACGCCAGACTTTGATTTATTTTTATCTTTTCTTGTTGAATCGAATCAAATTTGGTGTAAAGATTCTGGTGCTTTAGTTGTTGTAATTTCTAAAAAAACAGATGACAAGGGTGAAATAGATATTAAGCATTCATTGTGTACTGGTATGGCATTTGAAAATCTAGCACTGCAGGGAACTAATATGGATTTAGTGGTCCACGGAATGGGTGGATACCAAGAAGAATTAATAAGGAAAGAATTGAATTTAAGTGATGATTATGATATTGAAATGATGATAACTATTGGATATCCAGGTAAGATTGAAGATCTTCCAGAAAAACTGCAAGAAAGAGAAAAACCAAGTCAAAGAAAAAATATAGATGAAATTGTATTTATGGGTAAAGATGGCGCCAAGAATTTAGTTTAAGATTTTGAAATAAAATTCACCATTTTATGGTAATATAGTGCATATGAATAATAAAAATAATACATTTAAAGTTATTAGTGTTTTGGTTATTGTTGCAATTATAATTGTTGCTATTGTTGGTTATACAAAGAATAAAAATAACAATACAGTTAACCCAATACAAAATACAGAAATAGTGGGGGAAAATAATACACCTGATGTTTCTAATGTTCCAGCTACGACAAATCCTGTTTCAAATAATATAACAAACCCTACAAAACCAATAGAACCAACTAAACCAATAACAGCTCCAAATACATATACTATGGCAATAGTTGCAACTCACAGTAGTGCGCAAAGTTGCTGGACCACTATTAATGGTAACGTTTATGATGTAACTAAATGGATATCACAGCATCCTGGTGGATCAGGTGCAATACTGCGTCTTTGTGGTAAAGATGGAACTGACGCTTTTACTGGTAAACACGGTGGTCAACCTCGCCCTGCTAGCGAACTAGCTTCATTTAAAATCGGGACATTAGCTAAATAAGTTAAAAAATAAGGGATTTATCCCTTATTTTTTTTATGCTAGAATAACAATTATGTCATTAATCACAGGGGTACTTATAATATTGGGGTTGGTTGTTTTTGAAACAATATCGTCTATCGACAACGCAATCATTAATGCCGAAGTTGTCGGCACAATGAAACCCAAAGCCAGAAAATGGTTTTTAACTTGGGGTCTTATTTTTGCTGTGTTTATTGTGCGGGGGTTACTACCATGGCTAATAGTTTATTTTATGAATCCAAGCCTTGGTTTTATAGGGGCATTTACTGCAACATTTTCTAACGACCCACACATTGCCGAATCTATTGAAAAATCCGCACCAATACTGCTGACAGGTGGGGGGATATTTTTAGTATTTTTATTTTTCCATTGGCTTTTCTTGGAAGAAAAACATTTTGGTTTACCAAAGACTGAGAAATTTTTTATGCGTGGCGGGGTTTGGTTTTATGCAATAGTTTCAATATTGTTAGCATTTGTTGTTTGGAAGTCTTTAAAAATAAATCCTATGATAGCTTTTTCCGCTGTTGTAGGGTCCACCGCGTTTTTTATAACTCATGGGTTTAAACAAAATGCCGAAGCCAAAGAAAAAGAATTACTTAGCGGTACTAGTAATATGAGCGACATTAGTAAAATATTTTATTTAGAAATTATTGATACTACTTTTTCTATCGATGGGGTGCTGGGGGCTTTTGCTTTTACTTTTTCTATTCCACTTATTTTAATTGGTAGTGGTATTGGGGCACTAGTTGTCCGCCAACTGACAGTTGGCAATATTGAACGTATTAAAAAATATGTCTTCTTAAAAAATGGGGCAATGTATTCAATACTTGGTCTAGGTAGCATAATGCTACTTCATGGTTTTGATGTACATGTTCCAGAATGGATTTCACCTGTGTTTACTATTGGAGTTATTTTATATTTCTTCTATAAATCTAAAAAACATCTTCGTCTTTGTATAGAATAAAATCCCCAGTAGGGGATTTTATTCTTCTTTAATTTGTTCTATTTCTTGTTCAACAATTTCTGGAGTTATGTCTTTTTTCTTTTTACTTAAAAGTTCAAATACTAATTTGACTTTCTTTAATATTTTATGTCCGAATAGATAATGGATTATAAATAGTAGTACAATTAATCCTAGAATCAAAACAACAACTAATAATAAATTATTTCTTAAAAGGCTTATAAATTCACCAGATTTTGGCATTTTTGCTGATACATCTATAATATTTCCAGCTTTGTCGACGGCTCTTATTACAACGTAACTTTTATCGTTTTGGTTCAAGGTTAGTTGGTAAGGGCTTTCAGTTTGAACAAAAATCGGAGCACTAGTTTTACTGTCATTAGTGTTAACTATACCAATTTCATAATGATCAAGTCCGGACAAACTATCTGTTGTAAAAAAAGTTATAAGTGCACTTTTTGTTTCAGTGTCATCTGTTTTTATAAAATTTATTTTTGGATTAAATTCAGCTGGTGGGGTAGAGTCTATTCGAATTAAAAATGTTGTTGTTGAGCTCCATGAATTTATTCCGCTTAGTGCTTTGATGTGGAAATACCACAGTCCATCAGCAAGGTCTGTATAAGCTTTTTGGTTTTCATTGCTAGTTATAACATTTTCTGGAATAGTGTTGGGTTTATTATCCAGTACATAACTATAACCAATTACTCCAGCATCACGGTTCCATCCAATTACTGGTGAGTTATTATTATACCAACGGTCTTGAAAACTATGAGTGTCCGAATATACTAGTACGCCACCTGGTGGCTTGTCTACGATTGTGTATCGTCCACGATTAGATTTTACAACTGCGCTAGATCCAATCCCATCATTAGCTAATACGTTAGATGTATCGGATATTATAACTTCGGTTGTACCAGTTGATTTAGCTAAAAATGTAATTGTGATGATTAAACTTGAATTAGAAACAAGCCCCCCAGGTATAACTCCGGCAACATTGGCAGTGCCACGAGTATTGTCATATGTTGGCGGTTGAACCCAAATCCCAATGACTGATTTACCAGAAGATGGCTTAACAACGCTTAATTTATTAGGATCAAATCTTACATTAAGCTCTACGGCATTTATGCTTTTACCTTTGGTATTAATAAAAATTGGAACTTCAAAAGTTGAACCTTGTTCAAAAGTAGCAACAGCAGGGGAGATTATAATTTCCGCTTGAGTTTGGAAACTAGACGCATCTAAATTACTAATTCTATTTTGTGCAGAAATAAAATGAATAGGGAAGAAACACAAAAACATCATTACTAAAAATGCAATGTTTTTATTTTTTATATTTAATATTTTTTTCAAAAATGAAGTCATTTATTTCTCTAATTTTTAGAGTTATATAAAGTATATCACGATAAAATAATTTTTGTATCCTGCTTGCCAACAGGCAAGTTTTATTTTTACTTTTTTTTACTTTTTTATCCACATATTAAAATAATTTTTAATCATTTTTTCTTTGAATTTATTGATTTTTTAAGGTATAATATATAAGTTACAGTATAAGAGAAAATTGTAACAAAAAAACAAATGAATTACTTTTTTTTAAAAATATTCAAATCTAATTTTTTAAAAAAAATGAAGGTCACCGCAGCAATTTTTGCGTTGGTGGTTTTTGTGTTTGTGTCAAACTTTAATGTTGTAATGGCGGTTACTGGTGTACCAACAATACTGCATCACCAAGGCCGGCTACTAGATTCATCTGGAAATCTTCTTGGTGGTTCTGGGACAAATTATTGTTTCAAGTTTTCTTTGTATGATGCAACATCTGGTGGTTCTAAGATTTGGCCATCGGGTTCACCTTCAACAATGACTGTTAATGTCAAAAATGGAGTTTTGAATGCTGACATTGGTGATGTCTCTGCCGGAGGTGATGTTCTTGATTTTGATTTTAATTCTACAAATGATGTTTATTTAAATATTGATGTTGCTGCCCAAGTATCGGGTTCTTGTTCTGGAGCAAGTTTTGAAACATTATCTCCACGTCAACGTGTGGTATCTAGTGGCTACGCAATTAACTCAAAAACAGTTGGTGGATTTACTCCATCACAAACCCCAACAGCTAACCAAGTCCCAGTACTTAATTCATCTGGTAATCTTAACCTTGCGGGGACAGTAGAATCTGGTGGGTTAAAACTTACACTTGGTTCTGATGCAACTGGTGATACTTTTTATCGAAATTCATCTGGTGTTTTTGAAAGACTTCCAATAGGAACAACTGGGCAAGTTTTAGTTGTTACATCTGGGGGTCTTCCTAGTTGGCAAACTATTTCTGGAACAGGCGACATGTTAGCTGCTGTTTGGGATTCAGATTCAAATGGTAAAATTGATGTTGCTAGTGGTGGATCTAATGCCGGAAGTTTGACAGGTATTTTATTAGGAAATGGAACAAGTGCCTTTACCGGGCTTACAACATCATCTGGTATTGCTGGGGCAATTAGTGATGAAACTGGTAGTGGTAAATTAGTATTTGATACAGCTCCAACATTTGCGACAACTGTTACTTTGACAACATCTCCAACTGCATCAGCTGGCGGATATGAAATTTTAACTCGCAACACTGCAACTGGCGTTGTTGAAAAAGTTTCATCAGGCACATTTTTGACCGCTAACCAAACAATTACATTATCAGGTGACGTAACAGGCAGTGGTACAACTGGTATTACAACCACAATTGGTGCTGATGCTGTTGCATTGGGTACTGACACCACCGGCAACTACCTAGCCACAATTGCTGATGCTGGTAACGGACGCATTACCGTCACAGGTTCCGGATCTGAAAATGCAACTATCACTCTTGATATTGCAAACAATGCAATTAATACAAATCAACTAACCGACGACGCCGTCACCTTCGCCAAAATCCAAAACATCACAGACAACAGATTACTTGGACGTAGTGCCGGATCAAACGGTGATGCCCAAGAAATCTCAATCGGTAGTGGTCTATCACTTTCAGCTGGAACACTATCATCAACTATTACTCAATACACAGATGAGATGGCTCAAGACTCTGTTGGTGGTGCACTCTCTTCCGAATTTACATACAACGATGCTGGTAATGCTATATCTATCAACTCTATTGCTTGGAGCAAACTTACTGGTACACCGACAACATTATCTGGTTATGGTATTACTGATGGCTTAACTGCAACACTTGCTGATGGCAAAATATTAGTTGGTAATTCATCAAACGTTGCAACTGCACGAACTCCATCAGGTGATGCAACTATTTCTAACACTGGTGTTATCACAATTGCATCTGATGCTGTGGCATTAGGTACTGATACAACAGGGAATTATGTTGCTGGTATTGCTGACTCTGGTTCATCAACCATTACTGTCACTGGTTCAGGGTCAGAGAATGCATCCGTCACACTGGGTATCACTGCTGATTCTATTGGTGATGCACAGTTGGCATTTAATACTGGACAAAATCTAACAACATCTAGCGCTGTTAGTTTTGCAACTATTGATACTGGCCAAGGTGCAAACGAGCTTTATGATATGGATCAAAATGTTTTGACTTCATCATCTGTTACATTTGCTGGTCTGACGCTCTCTAATCTTACTGGTGGTGGTACACAATGTTTGCAAGTTAATAATTCTGGTGTGATATCAGCAACTGGTTCTGGTTGCGGTACATCGGGTGGTGGTATTTCAAGTCTTACATTAGCTGGTACATCTGGGTCAAACCAAACACTTGCTGATGGTGACACTATAACAATCGCTGCAGGCAACGGTGTAACTACAACTGGCGGAGCAACAGATACTGTTACAATTGCACTTGAACAATCAGCATCGCTAACGGGTGATCACTCACTTTCTGCAAATGGATCCAAATTCGGTCAATCAGGTCTAATCTTTGAAGGCTCATCCGCTGACACTTCAGAAACATATCTAGCTATAACTAACCCAACATCTGATCAAACAATAACATTCCCAGATGCAACTGGTACTGTTATCACAACTGGTAACATAACTGACATAACTGGTTTAACTGATTCGCAAATCAGTTCTTTGGCTTGGAGCAAACTTACTGGTACACCGACAACATTTAGTGGTTACGGTATATCAGACACATCATCTAATTTAGCTACTGCTATCACTGATGAAACAGGTAGTGGTGCATTAGTATTCGGCACATCACCAACACTTACAACTCCAACATTGGGCGCTGCTACTGCAACAAGTATTAATGGATTAACTATTACATCATCAACAGGTACTCTTACAATTGCAAATAGTAAAACATTTACAGCTTCAAATACACTTACATTAGCTGGTACTGATGGATCAACATTAAATATCGGCACAGGTGGTACTCTTGGAACTGCTGCATATACTGCAAGCTCTGCATATGAAGTTCCTCTTACATTTTCGACTGGTCTAACTCGCAGTACTAATACTGTGACTGTTAATACAACTCAAAATATTGCTAAGCTTTCAAATCTTACATCCAATGGTTTCGTTAAAACATCAGGAAGTGATGGTACACTTTCAGTTGATACAAATACATACCTAATAGGCAACCAAACAATCACCCTTTCAGGTGATGTATCAGGTTCTGGCACAACTGGTATTACGGCAACTATTGGTGCCGACAAAGTAACTGAGGCAATGCTTAAGGCTGTAGATACTGCAAGTGATGAAGAATGTTTAACATATGAATCAACTGGTGGAGATTTTGAATGGCAGTCTTGTGGTGGGGGTGGTGTTACTGCTGATTCTTTGGATTTCACTGATTTATCCGACACTATGACATTGGATGCTTCAACTGCGATTGCTTTTGGTGCATCAAACTATGCACTGACATTTACTAATAACGGTACTGGTGATGAAATACATAATTTATCATCAACTGGTGATTTGGTCATAGAAGACAATGGTACAACATTTGCTACATTTGATGATGCTGGTGGTATTACACTAGCACCAAATGGTACTAGCGATGTTAATCTTACTCTTGATGATGATAGTAATTTAATTATTAGTGATACAACAATTACAAATAATAGTGCAATACAAATTAGTGGAACACTCGCAAATGATGCGGATGCAGATACAGTATCAGGTTTAAGTATTAATATGACATCAGCTAGTACTGGTGATGCCGATGTGCTTTCAGCTATAAGTATTGGTAATTTGGCTTCTGCAGATGCAACTGTAATTGAAAGAGGTTTAACTGTTGGTACGGGTTGGGATGAAGCTATCCGTGCAAATGGTGATGTGGTAATTGGTGCACAAGCTGACGCTACAGCTCATAACTTTGCTTCTGGTTGTAACTGTTCACTCAACTCTGCGGCAGGAACATTCGGATCTCAAACTGCAGTTGATAAAGTAAACGATATGGTTGTATATAAAGGCAAACTTTTTGTCGCAACAGCCGAAACTGATACTGCTGGAGTTTATCGTTATGATGGTGGAACAACATGGACATTGGTTACAAATGCAGCGGGTAAAGCTGTTTCAGGAGACAATACAAATATTGATGCATACGTACTAGGTGTTTACAATGGAAAGCTCTTTATTGGTTCTCAAACAGGATCAAGTGAAGGTGCTCTTTATTATAGTACTACCGCTGATACAACATCAGATTCATTTACAATGTTTAACGCAACTCGTGGTACATTCCAGACTGCTGGACAAGACGGTGTGTCAGATATTACTGTATATATGGGATTTTTAGTTGTTGCTACTCAAGAATCTAACGCATCAGCTGCAGCCGAGATTGTGCGTTATCATGGTGCAGCCGACGGATGGGTACAAATAAACCCTACAGACGGTAAAAATAACGCTGAAACAACCGCTGATAAAACCGGGTTTAATCTTGAGGTTTGGAAAGACTTCCTTATTTATGGAGGTATTACTTCTTCAACAACAGCGATGATTTCCTGGTTCCAGGGTAGTAGTACTACTATTGTGAACCACCATAATACTGCGGGTGCTGTGGGTCCTCATGGAGACGCTAACTTTTCAGAAATAAGTGATATCGAATCTTATAATGGTTCATACTTTGTTGCACCAGCAAAAACTGACGGTGCAACTATTTATGAAAACCGTGCCAGTGCTCAAGTATCTAACACATCAAATAACTACACACGATCTTCTGTTAGTATTCTAGGTAAAATTATAAGTGGGGATACTGCAAATATTGATAAAATCAAACTCGCTGTTTACAATGGTCGTCTTTACGCTGGTAGTACTAATAATAGTGGTGGTACTGGTGCGCTATATGAATACGATGGTCAAAATGGTAGCTGGTCTCTTGTAAACACAACTCGAGGTACCTTTGGGGCAGAGACTAGTATTGATGGAATCTCAGCAATGATTGAGTATAACGGTGTAATGTACGTTGGTACAGACGATGGATCAAGTGGTAATGCCAGTGTTTATACATGGAGTAAAACATCAGCAAACTCATACGGACTTGAATTTGATTCTGGTTCAAATAACTTCGGTAAGATATCATTTATGCTCGGAACTCAACAGCAAGACGAGCAACATGCAGGTTCATTTATTTTTTCTCATTCTGTAGCTATGCAATCAAATGCATTTGACTATGCGGAAGATTACCCAACTTATGATACAAGTTTGAAACCGGGTGATGTTGTAATGATAGATCCAGAAAATAAAGATTTTGTTAAAAAGGCAGATGGTACTATGCCAGTTGTTGGTATATATTCTGAGAACCCTGGTTTAAGATTACAAAAATCCCAAAATACACCTGATATGGGTGGTGAATCTTGGATACCAGTTGCACTTGTTGGTCGTGTTCCATTAAAAGTAAGTGATGAAAACGGCCAGATTAAATCTGGAGATGCATTAACAGTTTCATATTCTATTCCTGGTGTTGCTACTAAAGCAGTAAAAGCCGGATATATTATTGCTGAAGCCCTAGAGGATTATAATGGTACAGGCGTTGGTGTTATAAATGTTTTTGTAAAAAATTCATATACCACTGGTTCATCATTTGATAAAATCTTAAATCCAATCTCTACAACTGATATAAACGGTGTTGTAACTACTGTGCAACAAACATATTCTAGTAATGAATTATTAAAACAATTAGTATCTGGTAAAATTGAGCTTGAAAAATCTACCAATCTATCTGACATTTTTGCAGACAGAATTGCGGCTGGACTCGAAATAATAACTCCTACTCTTATAGCTGACAATGTAAAAACAAATACTATCACATCCAGTACAGGTAAAGATGTTAATGTTGTTTTGTCACCTGACGGAACATTTACCATTGGTGAAAATTCTGTAAAAAATAATGTTGATGGTACAACCACAATTTCTGTACCAGTTGTTAAATTTGATAGTAAAGGTAATGCAACTTTTGCAGGTAAACTAAAAGCTGAATCAATCGAAGCCGGAAGTATTACTGGTATGGATGCTATTGTAAACAAAATAACTCTTCTTTCAAATGGACAAGAGGCTTTGACTTTAACTGCCCAAGCGGTGGATACATTAAATCAAGCCTTGTTAGCTTTAGGGGCTGATACACAAGATATGAAGTTTAAATTAAACGATATTGAACTTGCAATGATTGATTTGCAAGCCGGTCAACAAAAATTAATTGATGCTGATTCCAAGTTTGATCTAAGAATTAAAGCTATAGAAGACATGCTCGCATCAAATGCTCTGACTCAAACATCTGATATAAGTGCAAATAATTTAACTATTAACGGTCAAAGTATTTTAAATGGCATTGTTACTTTTGGTGGACAAGCTATATTTAATACTCCACCAGTCTTTAATCAAGATACTGCAGGTTTTGCTGTAATCAAAGCTGGTAGTAAAAAAGTTGAAATTGTTTTTGAAAATCCATACATTGCCCAACCAGTTGTAAATACGTCAGTTTCATTTGAAGATTCCGATGATATTACTAAAAATATGACCGATCAAGAAGCTGATGATTTCTTTAATCAAGATATTAAATCAGTTGTTACAAATAAAACCCAACGTGGATTTACAATAAGAATAAATAAAACAGCAAATAAGGATATAAGATTCTCTTGGACAGCATTGCAAGTAAAAGATGCCAGAGTATTTGAGAGCATAATACCAGGTTTGATTATTGAAAATACAACATCAACACAAATTGATACTCAAAATAATGAAATAAATCAAATAGATACTAATCTAAATAATTCAGAAATCTTAAATACAGAAAATAATCAAAATATTGATTCATCTTCATTAAATGAACAAAATGATGCTACAAATAATCCTGATCCTATTACAGAACAAACAATAATAAATCCAGCAGCAGAGCCAATAATAGAGCCAATAGTAGAACCAGTAGTAGACCCAGGTTTGTAAAATTATAATGAAACATTTAAGCAAAATAATTTATCTATCTTTTCTGATATTTATATTCAGTATATTTTTTGGTTCTAATGTTTTTGCACAAGATAACCAAATAAATCTAATTTCTAGTAATAAGGATTCTGGGAATATTGATCTTTTTGTTTCTCCAGATACGGGTAGTTTTTTAGGTGGTTCAAATTTTGAAATACCATTTTTTATTAATACCAAAGGTCAGAATATAAAAAATATTGAATTAAATATTACTTATGATCCAACAAAACTAGCAATAACTAAACCTTCAAATGGTAAATCAATAATTGGTATTTGGGATTCAGCTCCTAATTATGATAATAATAAAGGTATTGCTAAATTTTCAGGTTCCATCCCCAATGGGATACAATCATCGTCAGGATTAATTACCTCAATTACTTTTGAAGCAAAATCATCTGGAAACGCAGAAATTTCAATTAACTCTAATTCAAAAGTTACATCTTTTGATAACCAAAATGTAAAAATAAATACTAACCGCGGTTTATATACCATTTTCCCTAAACCATCTGGGTCAGTAGAAGTATTTTCGGACACACATCCGTTAGTTGATTCTTGGTATAACAATACTAATGTTGTTTTTAGTTGGAATAATTTACCCAATGTTGTTGGTTATAGTTATGTTTTGGATAATAAACCTAATACTTTACCAGAAAGTAAAATAATCTCTAAAGAGACGATAAAACAATATGAAAACCTAACTGATGGTTTGTGGTATTTTCATATTAAACCATTAAAAGTTGGTAATATTTGGGGGACAACAACAAATCGTATTTTAAAAATTGATACGGTTGCTCCAAATGATTTTAAGCCTAAATTCGAATATGTAAGAGAAGATAAATCAAACTTTGCTGTTGTTAGTTTTAAAACCACAGATAATCTTTCTGGGATTGATCATTATGAAGTTGCAATTATTGATACAAAAAATTTAAATAATGATATTTCACCAGTGTTTAATTTTTCACAAAGCCCTTATCAGGTTAACCTAGACGCAATTAATAGTGTGCGAGTTATTGTTAGGGCAGTAGATAAAGCTGGTAATAGTACAGACTCATCTATTGATATTAAAAAACATAGTTTACCTTCACAAATATTTTATAATAATAAAATACTAGTGCTTGTTATTATAATCATTTTATTTGTTCTTTTTTATTTATTGCATTTCTTTAAAGACCATAGAATCTTTAAAAGATTTAAAATGGTTTCGAAATTAATACAAGCAGAAGACAAAAAACTACAAACTGAAGAAAATAAAGAACAAGTAGAAGAAGAGAAAATAATTGATAAAATTTCAAATATTGAAATTCCAGATGATTCTATAACTGAATAAAACCCATTGCACTCAACTATCTCATAATATATAATATACTGTATAAGTAAGTAATCTTTTACACTTATTCTTTATTATCTAGATATTAATATTTTATGTCAAAAAAGAATCTAATAAAAATGGTTTTGCAAATAATTGCAGTTTTAGCAGTTATTTTAGCTGTTTATTTTTATTTGCAATTACGTGAGCTTAAAAAAAGTCCTAGTGTGGCTGCACAGCAAGAAGTAACTTCTTTAGTAGCAAAAGTTGGGCGATTAGTAGTTTTACCCGAAGGTGAGACTCCTACAGTTGCAACTGTATCTGATCCAGAGGCTTTAAAAGATCAAACATTTTTTGCTAATGCTGTTAAAGGTGATAAAGTTTTGATTTATGCTCAAGCTAAAAAAGCATTTCTATATAGTGTATCAATGAATAAAATAATTGAAGTCGCTCCACTAAACATTGGTAATCAAAAATCAGTTACTCCTCCATCTACTGAAACTAAAAAATCAGAATAATAAATTAAGGCTCTTTAGTAGTCTATCCAACGAGATGACTTTTAAAAAAAAACATCAAGCAAAAGTATTTAATTATAGAATCTTTTTATCAAAATTTTCTATTATAATTTTACTTTGTTTGGTGTTTTTTTCTTTTTGTTATGCATCTTTTACAAGTTCTAGCTTTGAATTAGAAAATCCATCAACAACAGTTATTGAAGGGGGACAAGCTTCATCATCAAGCTTTCAGTATTTTTCAAGTCTTGGTCAGCTTGTCCAAGGCCAATCAACTAGTTCTAGTTTTGGGCAAAATGCTGGATTTTTATATTTTCCAACAGCTAGTTCACCAATAGTCTCAACTTCATCGGGTAATGCCCAAGTAATAGTTTCTTGGACAACAGCCGTGGGGGTTTTTGCTAATATTACTAGTTATTCTGTAGGTATTAGTACAACAGCAAATGGAACATATACATATACAAATGTAGGTAATGTTTTAACATCAACTCGAACTGGGCTTAACAACGGCACAACTTATTTTTTTAAAGTTAAATCATTTGCCGCTGGACTTGCTTTAAGTGAATCAGTTGCAGTTAGCGGAACTCCTACTGCTCCTACTGGTGGAACAACAACTGGCGGTTCTGGTGGTGGTGGGTCTGGCGGGGCCGGAGGCGCGGGTGGGTCTGGAGGTGGAGCTCCACCACCACCTTCACCAACTGTTCCTGCAGGGACTGCCAAAGTTACATTTTTTGGTAAAGCATATCCTAATAGCACCATTACTTTATTAAAAGATTCTCAAATAATCGCACAAACCATTGCTGGTTCTGATGCTAATTTTAATATTGTTTTATCTAATGTTGCTAGCGGGAATTATGTTTTTGGAGTTTATGGTACAGATAATAAAGGTGTTAAATCAATACTTTATTCTTTCCCTTTGATTATTACCGATGGGGTAACAATTAATGTTGGCGGTATATTCATTGCCCCAACAATTAGCGGGGATAAATCTCAAGTTAAACAAGGCGACAATATTACATTTTTCGGACAAGCTGTGCCCGAGAGTGAAGTCACAATTGCTGTTCATTCAAATGAAGAAGTTTTTCAAAAAGTAGTTAGTGATAAAAATGGTATTTATCTTAAAACAATGGATACATCAGTACTTGAAGTAGGTTCACACAATGCAAAATCCAAAGTCGCCGATGGCGCACAAATCAGTATTTATAGTAAACCTTATAACTTTGCCGTTGGAACAACTAATGAAGAATTAAAAGATACCAAGTGTCCAGCAAAGGCTGATTTGAATAATGACTGCCGAGTTGATTTGATCGACTTTTCAATTGCGGCTTATTGGTATAAAAAAACATTGTCAGGTTCAATCACAACACTTGAAAATAATAAATTAAATTCTGATGGCAAAATTACTTTGGTAGACTTTTCTATTATGGCTTATTATTGGACTGGCTAAAATATTTTATGAAACACATACAGATAAATTCTTTTTTAAAAATTACAATGCTTACTACTATTTTTATAGTGTTTGGTTTTTTGTTTAATTTAAATATTGCTTTTGCTGCACCAGCGGGTAATTTGTCAAATGTTCAAATTATAACTAATAAAAATACTTTATCGGTAAATGACTTTACTGTAGTTGAAATAAATGCCAATTCTAACGGGGAAATTATTAATGGTATTGAAGGTGAATTTGTTTATGATGCAAATCTTTTAACTCCAGAAAAAATCCAAATTGGGGATTCATTTATTAATCTTTGGGTGGAAAAGCCCAGTGTTACTAACCCAGGTCATATAACATTTTCTGGAATTATTCCTGGGGGAATAGTGTTAAATAACAATAATATTTTTTCAATTATTTTTAGGGCTAATAAAAATGGTCAAGACACTTTAACTATTAAAAATTTAAAATTGTTAATTAATGATGGCTCGGGCACAGCTTTGGATGCTAGTGTAATAAATACTGATATTAATATAACTGGAACAGTATTGGGTACTAAAACATCAATTGATTTAAGGGACTATGTAAAACCAAATAAATTTACAGTAAATAGAACAAAGAATGATTCACTTTTTGAAAATAAATGGTTTATAGTTTTTAATACTCAAGACAAAGAATCGGGGATTGACCATTATTTAGTTTGTGAAGGAATTCGTAGTGAATGCGTAAATGCTGTTAGCCCGTATTTACTAAATAAACAATCCATATTTTACTATATAAAAGTAATTGCTGTTGACGGTAGTGGTAACAAACAAAGTGCAATAGCTTTTTCAAAAATCTACTATTTGATATTTGTTGGTCTAGTACTACTCTTAAGTGTTTTTTATATAAAATACTTAAAGAAAAATAAATAAATATGTTATAATTTGTTTATATAAATTTATATTTTCTTAAATGAATTATTTAAACAAATTAATTAAAATTTTTTCAGGGGTATTTCTTTTAATACTTTTAGTTTTACCAAATGGGGCTTTTGCTGCTCGTCTTGATTTTGTGCCTAATACTGGGACATATAAAGTTGGGGACAGTATTAGTGTTCGGATTATCGTTTCTAGTCCTGACAAAGCAATTAATGCTGTTTCTTCGAATTTAAATTTCTCTAAAAATACACTGTCTTTAACGTCTATTTCCAAAGTCTCTTCTATTATTAGTCTTTGGGCGCAGGACCCTAGTTTTTCTAACGGTAACGGATCAGCTAATTTAGAAGGTGTTATTTTAAATGGTTATACTGGAAATTCTGGAACTGTGGTTACTCTTAATTTTAAAGTAATTTCTCCGGGGAATGCTTTTGTTTCATTTAATGGGGCATCGGTCTTAGCTAATGATGGAGAAGGTACAAATGTATTAACAAGTAACAATAGTGCAACTTTTAATATTATTGAAAAAGTTACTCCTCCTGCTGTAAATAATGAACCATCTAATGCTCCTGTAATTCCTAGTACCATAAAACCAAAAGAAACCGTAAAACCTAATACCATTTCTATTGAAGAAATAAAATCTAACATTGGTAACAAAATCCAAACTAGATTTATAATTACATCCGTTGATAAAGACCCAAATACTCCATACAATATTCAAATTGATTCATACGATGTTTATGAATGGAATGACCCTAGTGGTTCACATATTTATGAAACAATTCCACTAGCTTATGGGCCACATTTAATCAAAGTTACAACTAAGGATAATTCTGGTAAATCATTATCGATTTATAAAAATTTTACTATTAATGGACTTGCCCAGCCGACAGTAACTGAATACCCTAATTCATTGATAATTGGAGATACTTTTAGTATCAAAGGTATTGCCGACCCTAATATGACTGTTGTTTTTGCTATTAATAAAATTGAAAATGGCAAACTATTAAATATCAATGAAGCCGGAACTGCAATTACTAATGAAGACGGTGTATTTAATTTTAATTATAAAAACCCTGTAACCAAAGGCACATACATAATTACCTTAACTGCTAAAAATGATGCTGGGCTAGAGAGCGAACCAACCGAAGCTATTCGTATAAATGTTAAAGAAAATAATCTAAGTATTTGGCAAAAAATTACTGCATTCTTGACTGTGTTTATTCCAGCATTTGGATTGTTCATTATTGTTATCTTTATTCTAACTTATGCTATATACCGATTCCGAAAATTCCGAATTAGTCTTAAAAAAGATTTATCTAAAACAGAAGCACTTATTAAAAAGAGCTTTGGTCTACTAGATGAAGATATGAAACAAGAAATTGAAATCTTTAAAAAGGTTAAAAACCGTCAATCACTAACCGCTAAAGATAAAGAATTTATCTCTGGATTTAAGAAAGATCTAGAAGAAGCCGAAGGTTTAATTGTTAAAGAATTACGCGATGTTGAAAGAGATGTCGAGTTCTAATTTGCATAATATATAAAGGTGTGCTATAGTAATTTTACTCAAATGTGTTCTATGGAAGTAGTACTTCGTTAACGTTCTATACAGCATGTGTGAGAATGTTAATAAAATAATCTAAAAAATACAATATGTATAATAATAAAAAAGGGGGCGCACCTACGGGGCGTCCAGCTGGTTCTCGTTTTTCCCGCGGGGGAAATACTGGTTCTTCATCTCGTTCTAGTGCGTCTCAATCAGGCTCATCTAATGGTTCTCGCGGGTCAAGTTCATCTTATGGTTCACGCCCAAAAACATCTACTGGTTCATCATCATATGGTAATCGTCCTGCCCGAAATGCTACGCACAACGTTGCAGGCGGGCCAGCAGGTGGCGGATATTCAGCTCGCGTAGCTAGTGCTCGGCCGGGGACAGGTGGGTATAGTTCTCGGGGTTCATATGGCGGGCGTCCTTCTTTTGGAGGCGGTCGTGGTAATGGTGGTGGACGAGGTAAACCTAAAATGCGTGGTGAATATATTGATACTGCAAAATTTATCTACAAACCAACAGCAGATGATTTAAAAGTTAAAACTCATGAAATCAAACATAGTTTTGCAGATTTTAATTTCTCTCCTATGACTAACGCTAATTTGGCGCGTCGTGGATATACAACACCAAGTCCAATTCAAGATAAAACAATTCCACTAACTTTACGTGGTGCAGATATTATTGGTCTTGCTAGAACAGGTTCTGGTAAAACTGCTGCATTTTTACTGCCATTGATTCAAAAAGCTGAAGCTAATCCAGATTTTCAAGCTTTGATTTTAGCTCCAACAAGAGAATTAGCTACTCAAATAAATACTGAACTTCGAGACTTTACTCAAGGTATGCGAATTTTTTCAACTGTATGTGTTGGAGGACTTCCAATATATCGTCAAATTCAAGACTTAAAACGTCGTAACAATTTTATTATTGCAACACCAGGGCGACTTAAAGATTTAGCTGATCGTGGAGTTGTTAAATATAATAATGTTGGTGCGGTTGTACTAGATGAAGTTGACCATATGTTAGACATGGGATTTGTGGATGACATTACTGCAATATTAGAACAATTACCAAAGAACCGTCAGTCATTCTTTTTCTCTGCAACTATGCCACCAAGAATCAAAGCCCTTATGGATCGATTCTTAAAAAATCCAGAATTAGTTGAAATTGAATCCACTGGATCAAGTGCTAAATCAGTTGAACAAGATATTATTCGGGTTACTGATAAAGCACAAAAAATTCCAAAGCTTTTGGAAATTCTTGAAGATGCTGATACTGAGAGAACTTTGATTTTCGTTGAAACCAAAGCCGGAGTTGAAAAATTAGCTGATGAACTGGAATTTCATGGTTACAAAGTTGGCTATATTCATGGTGACAAACCGCAACGTGCTCGTCAACGAACATTGGATGATTTTAAAAGTGGTAAGACTCAAGTGATGATTGCAACTGATGTTGCCGCACGGGGGATTGATATTAAAGATGTAACTCATGTTATTAACTTTACTATTCCACAAACTCACAATGACTACATTCACCGCATTGGCCGTACTGGAAGAGCTGGCAAAACCGGTAAAGCTTTTACTTTTGTTTAAAAAAATATAATAAAAAATCCCCAATTTTGGGGATTTTTTATTGTGATTATTCGCCCCTTGCCAAGGGGGAGATGTCCGAAGGACAGAGGGGGTGCTATATAACGCACCCCACCCTAACCCTCCCCTTGGCAGGTGGAGGGAACCGAAATATATATTTTTTGTGCTATAGTACTTATATGCAAATTTTATATTCATACTTAAAACCATACAAATGGACCATAGTTTTGGCGTTATTTTTAGCGTCAGTTAATCAAGTCTTTTCACTTTTAGACCCATATGTATTTCGAAAAATTATTGATAATTTTGCCACTAAACCCACATCATTTACTACTGCTGAATTTATCCACGGGGTAGGATTGCTTTTACTTTTAGCTGTGGGTGTTGCATTAGTATCACGAATTGCAAAAAATTTCCAAGACTATTATGTAAACCGTATAACTCAAAAAGTTGGAACCCAAATGTATACCGACGGTATCGCGCATACTTTAACCATGCCGTATGATTTGTTTGAAGACGAACAGTCGGGGTCTATGCTTTCAAAAATCCAAAAGGTTCGTACTGATACTGAAAAATTAATTAGTGTAATGATCAATACATTGTTTATTACGCTTGTTGGTTTTATTTTTGTATTTGTCTATGCTTACAATGTATATTGGCCAATTGTGCCTATTTATATGGCAACAATTCCAATTATTGCTGGAGTTAGTTTTTTACTTTCTGGAAAAATTAAAAAAGTTCAAAAACAAATTACCGAAGAATCTAACGCTTTGGCTGGTAACACTACCGAGACACTGCGCAATATTGAATTAGTTAAAGCCCTTGGACTAGGTGAAAGAGAGGTAGAAAGACTTCGCGCTAATTCCGGGGAGATTTTAAAACTGGAACTACGCAAAGTTAAATATTTAAGAAGTTTGTCATTTATCCAAGGTTCGATTGTTAACCTTGTTCGGACATTACTACTGGGCGCCATGCTGTATTTTATCTTTACTGGAAAAATTACTTTTGGTGAATTCTTTTCACTTTGGATTTATTCATTCTTTTTATTTAGTCCACTGCAAGATATTGGAACCGTCATTACTACTTGGCGTGAAGCTCAAGTATCGCTAGAGAACTTTAAAGAAATTCAAAACAAGCCTAAAGAATTAGTACCCCAAAACCCAGCGCCTATAAAACAAATTAGCAACATTACAGCTGAGAATATTTCATTTAATCATAAAAATGCTACTACTGATGCAATAAATAATGTAACATTTACTGCGCACCGCGGGGAGACTATTGCTTTTGTTGGGCCATCAGGTTCAGGTAAATCAACACTTATCAAACTTTTAGTTGGACTTTATTCAGTAAAATCAGGTGAGATATCATATAATGATTTTGATATTAATGAATATAATAAAGATTTATTGCGTAACCGTATTGGTATTGTTACTCAAGACACTCAACTATTCTCAGGGACACTTTATGAAAATATTTCTTTTGCATGTTTACCAGATAAACTAGCAACAAAAGATGAAGTTATAACTGCCTTAAAAGAAGCCGCAGGGGATTCAATATTAGATCGGTCTGAAAAAGGCATTGATACTAAAATTGGTGAAAACGGTATCAAGCTTTCCGGCGGGGAAAAACAAAGGATTGCCATAGCCCGGGCTTTGATTCGTAACCCAGATGTACTTATATTTGATGAAGCAACATCAGCATTGGATTCCATAACCGAAGAAGCCATAACCACAACTATAAGATCTCTTCAAAAGGATTCTCGAATTACATTTCTTGTTGCACACCGATTGTCTACCATTATGCATGCTGACCGAATTTATGTTTTGAACAAAGGCCGTGTTGTAGAAACAGGAAATCATGAAAAACTCTTAACCCAAAACGGGCTTTACTCGGCTCTTTGGAAAGAACAAAGCGGGGAATAAATGGTCGATTTTGATACATTTCATAGGTCTGGTTTCTTTATAAAATAAGGCTTTTTTTACTATTTTATTGATTTAAATACTCAAAAAACTAGCATTTCATGTCTTTAAATGATATAATCATTATATTATGAAAATAAATAATGTATCTTTAAAAAATTTTCGGAATATTACAAAAGCAAATATTCCCTTTGGTAATATAAATGTTTTTACTGGTAGAAATTCTAGTGGTAAATCTAATTTTCTTTTAGCTCTCTCTAATATACTAAAAATAAAAAATGACTACACTCAAGAATTTTCAAGTAATAATGTTACTATTGGTAAAGGAATTAAAACAACGACATTTGAAGTTTCTGTAATTGATGTAAGAAATAGAACCTGCTATATAGATGGTTTCTCACCAGAATCTCAAACAAATTTTTTTTGTATAGAACCAGAAAAAATAAATTTTGAGAATATTATTGATAAAAATAGTTTTTCTGTTTCGCATAAAATTTTTTTTACGGGTAAGCAATATGAAAATAAAGATCCTGAATTAAACTGGGAACTTTTTGCTAGAAGTAAAAAATTTGAACAAAATTCAGAAACTATAAATAATGAATTAGTTTACGAAAAGAAATTCACAAAACAAGAAATTATA
>CALAYS010000051.1 GCA_937895515.1 uncultured bacterium | reverse complement strand
TGTTCCGTTCTCATACTTAACGGAAATTGATGGTGTCATGGATCTCTCAGTTATCATTTGCATATCGGTTATTAGATTTCTCTTCAGATCCTCCTCCTTGATACTAAGAATAAGTTCCGTTATTCGATTAACTACAACGGGTAGATCAACTATACCTATGAACATGTCAAGCTTTTCACTTCTTGGTTTACAATCTTGTCCCCAGTCGGTATATCTGTATTCCTTACCGTAACTTGTTGTTACTGCGAAATCACCCCTAGTAAATTCAAACATTTTCAAGCTGTCCCACTCCGCTATAATTTCAAGATGTTCGTCAACTATGATAAATTCACCATCTTGTTTTTTATATGCTCTTACTGCATCACCTTCAAAATTTAATAAACCTAAATGGGGTAATTTTCTGTCTTCCTTTGATATTTTCATAAATCTAAATAATACATTGATTTTTTATTGCTATAGCATCCACCGTCCCTACCATCGTACCATTCACCGTCTCCTACATGGTATATTGGGAATTTTTCTCCGGTATTCTTATCAAATTTCCAATCAACCTTATTGATTGTTACAATCTCAGCATTTTGCTGGGCTATTGAAGTGTATCCATCGAGGTAAACTTTATCCCCGACTTCTCTTATTGGTTTTTTAACTGTTTCCATTGACATCGATTTTAATACCACATATCATATAATAGACCATATCAACAACTCTTTCTGGGTTTACAGCAGATTGTCTATGTTCTATTATACTATTTACATGGGTGTAGTTTTCCCTTATATGTGAAGCGAGTTCCTTTTTAAGTTTTTTTGGTTTTATTTCCGAGAAGTTCTTATTAAGGTAGATATTTCTAAATACCGGCATTTTAGTTAATTTACAAGTTTGTGGATTCCCGTTGTGCATAAAAATGTGATCAACCTTAAGATCCAAAAGCCCAAGTTCCTCTGGGTCTATATCATATCTCCATGGCTTATTAATTTCACTAATCTCGGAAGTGTGTTCATCCCTATGATTCTCGAATGCTTCTATAAGCTCTCGATCGTTCCATATTGATTTCTCTAATATCCTTTCATTAATAATTTCGCTGTTCATATATTTTATTTTGTAGATATACTCTTCATTAATAAATAATTCATTGCTTATTTGTCCGTATATGATTCCAAATCATTATGACTTAAAAACATATACATAAAAATTAAAGTCC
>CALAYS010000050.1 GCA_937895515.1 uncultured bacterium | reverse complement strand
CCTCTGAAGTATCCGCTGTCCTGAAAAGCGCCTCCATTTAAACTGTACTTAAATCCTGTACCTCCTATAGCAGTAACAGTAATGGTACCGTTATTCTGATTAAGTGTGGCATCTGTTTGTGTAGCGGTAATTTTAAATGCACTTCCATTACAGGAAGGCGGAGGTAGCTCATGTTTACAGGCAAATTGTAATACAAGAATAAACAATGCCAGTAAGCCTGCAATTTTAAACGTAATACTCCTTTTCATAGTCTTTGGGGTTGTTGGTTAATTAATTAAATACAATATGTTATAAGGGTTGCTTAAAACATTTTTCACTGATTAGGATACTATTAGAATTGCATTTTTAAAACGAAAAAATTACGCCAATCATGTAAAAATTGGGTAAAGCTTAGCTGAAACTGCAGTTATAGCTGCTGAGCCTGCAACGGAAATTTTACGATGGGAAAAGTACTTATTCAGAAAGCCAGTTACGAAAATCCTGGGCCCTGTCAATGGCTACTACAGTATCTAATTTAGAGGGAGGACAAAGTTTTACAATTACTCTTGAACGGGTGTGTGCTTTCATTTCTTCAATGGCATGGTGGCCAATAATAAACTGCCTGTTAATGCGGAAGAAGTTTTTAGGGTTTACCATTTGTTCTATCTGGTCCAGGTTAAAATCTATGGGGAAACGTTTGCCCTCGTTGGTACAAACAAAGTTGGATTTATATTCGGTATAGAAATAAGCAATGTCTGCAATAGTTAGTGATTTTATAGTGTCACCAATTTTAATGATAAAACGGTCGCGGTATTTTTTTGATTGAGGTTGTATTGTTTTTAATATTTCGGCGTAATCAACTGCAAACGACCTGGAGCTTTGCAGCATTTTTAATTTGTCTATTGCCCTTTTAACGTCAGATTCATCAATAGGTTTAAGCAGATAATCAACACTGTTTACTTTAAAAGCCTGCAATGCATAGCTTTCATAAGCTGTTGTAAATATTACAGGGCAGGTAATTTTAATTTTGTTAAATAGTTGAAAACTGATGCCATCAGCCAGCTGAATATCCATAAAGATAAGGTCGGGCATAGTATTATTCTCAAACCAGTTAATTGTTTCTTCTACACTGGATGCAGTGCCGCAGATCAATGCATCTGGTACAACTTCTGTAATAAGTTTTTTAAGCCTGCTTAAAGCTTGTTCTTCATCTTCTAAAATTAGTATTTGCATAATTAACTGGAATAAATTAACGGCAGCCTGATGATAAATTCATTATCACCTTCTTTTTTATCAATTACTCTATTTGTTAAAAGGTTGTACCTGTTTTTTATATTTTCCAAAATTTTTATGAACAGAATGATTGTAAAAAATTTATTAAAACATCTTCAACAAATTGTTTGATTGGATTCTTTATCAAATCAGACAGTTCTTCTGCTTCTTCTTTCCACGATCCAAGATCCTTTTCAAGTTCCTATATTTTTAACAAAAATAAATTTTTATTTTTTCAAAAAATTTCCGTCAATGATCTTGATGTACACATAAATAAACATTTCTATCAAAAATATCTTCTATAATGCTTGGACCATGATATTTGATTTCACAAAAATTACCATGAATATTGACTAGAACATCAGAAGAAGCAAGTACTTTATGTAAGATTTCCTTTGCTAGAAGTTCATCTGTTTGGTTGAGAATGTTGTTTTTTAAACTCTCTTGGCTCAAATATATATTGACATATTGAGGAACTTCTTCCGAATAAAATTTTTGGTATTCCGTCGCTCCCGAAAGATATACCTTAATTGAAAAAAGATCGTGTTGTGGGGGGGTGAACATTTTTCTTTGACATTGGGAAACTAAAATTCGATCAGTTTTCTATTTCGAAGATCATTTCCAATTTTAGAAAAAGTTTGTTTAAAAACAAATTACAAACACCCCCCAAAAAACATTGAACAAAACTTTTTTTTTAAAATGACCGCATCGAAAATTTTACTTTTGGAAAAAGGGATTTCTCTCAATCCTCTTTCGCCACCATATTTTGAAATTAAAATTCCAGACAAAAGTCCATTAGAGGTTTTTCTTTTCCTTATAACAGGCAATATGGAAAATGTTGATCTTGAGAAAGACAAGCTAAGACATGCATTGAGCCTCGAAAATAAAAAAGTATCGAGAGAGTATGTGATCAACTTTTATGGAAAAAAGGATCCAAGAACATTATTTCTAAAAAACAAAGATTTACCATTAAATTCTTTTGCTTTTACTCTTTCTAATGGAAAGGTTCAAAAAGAAATCATTGAGAAGAATGATGACTTAATTGAAGAACTTATTTTTCTGTCAACAAAGAAACAAGGAGGAGACTTAAATATATACTTATTTCTTGCAGAGTATTATCAAATTTCAATGAAAATGTACAATGATGAAAAAATGGTAGGTGTTCCAGATAAAGAGATTTTTTCTTTTATATCGTTGCATGTGCCAAAAAAATGTTTTATGTTTCTTATAAACAAAGAAATGACAGAGATATCTCCTTTGGCAAAACAGGCTTTGGATGGATTGATTTCCATTATAGTTTAATTGGACAAAAATGAAAATTGTTCTCTTTGAAATTGAGATAATAACTTCTCTATTCACATTATATGACTTTGAGTGCCACCTTTCAGGACCGCAGGATTTCAGCGATCGACCGTGTTGGGGGAATGTCTAAGAGTTTTCAGGAAGAAATTCGAACCACGTTTTCTCCCGATCTTCCCCTTTTCAAGGGAGACTCTCCGCTTTTTTTGCCAAATAGTCCCTACCGGAAAGCACTTTCATTGTATTCCCGTCGAAAGTACACATCTTTGGCAAGAACGGCCCCACCGTGCGAAGGAAACAGCGCTTACAATTCATCTTGTTCCACGTGTGCGTCCCTGTATGGCATACGTCGCTCGGGCTCAGCGTCTTCTATTTACGATCAGCCACCTCCAATCCTCCACATGACACCTCGCAGTCTTTTCCAACTGACAAAAAAGATTCCTTCCATGAAAGGCCGAAGCAAGGAAATAAAATCAAAGGCTTTGGGACATTTTTCATCGTCCATCATTCTGGGAACTTCTCTAGTGCACAGCCATCGGGAACATTTTGACCACAGTCTTTCACAACTAGATTTGGTCTTAACATCAATCGATTTATTGAGGGAAGATAGGGACGGTGAAGTTACTGATTGTATCAGATCTAAACTGTATGCTCTAAAAATTCCTTTCGAAAGAGAGATTTCACTTACCATTTGTCTTGATTTAATCAATGGACGGGAAAAAGCCATGTCAATTGCTGGTTTTAAGGTAACACATCCTCATTCCTGGTTAAAAATTTTCACTGATAAGAAGTACGAAAATTCTTTTGTATATTCTTTTGGTGATGACTGTGATTTCCCATCAATTGAATTTTTTCTTAAGAAGTGTCATCTATTTGTTTCCCAGAACCAGGAAATCGTTTCGATGTATGGTAAGGTGCATTTAATTGCAATTCAGGAGAATAATAGGATAACATCGGTTAAACTCAGGTCGCTCGAAGTTGACATCCCTTTTACTCCGGACACAAAAGACTTTATCTCCAACAAGACGATGAGTTTTTTCTCGGTTGAATCCTAATATTTAGGGCATTCGAAAAATGGTTGGATTTATCAAAAAAAGTAAATTTTACTTTTTTAACAAAGCACCATCTTCAAATAATCCCTTTTCTTTTATTTCTATTTCTATTTTTGCAAGTTTCTCATTTAGAAGAGACAACTTTTGTAACAAATCATTGCGCCTTAAATTATTTTCTTTAATTATTTCTTTTAGAACATCAATCCCGATATATTTTTTAACCAAAAATTCATGTTCTCTTTTAAGTTCATTTGTGAAAAATAGAAAACCTGCTCTTCGGTTCAAATAACCAACTATTTCGGAATCTGTGTTTTTTAAGGTAACGGACAAATCTGCTATATCTTTTTTATTTAATTCATTCTGTTCGTGAACAGTGATAAGGTTGATAATATTTTTTCTTAGATCGTCACATTTTTTGAGAAAATCTTTGATTGGTAATTCAGTACTAAATTTTTCATTTAATTTAATAAATACATTTATTATCACATCAAAAATCTTTATTATTTTAAGATACTTATTTTCCTCAAATTCAGATGCCATTTTAGTACATTGTTCCAATATTTTTTAATTCTTTTTTGTACCACCACTCGCTCCGCCATACAAAAAATTTATTTCATCGAAAATTTTTTTAAGATTTGAAATAAAATTTTTTTACAAATCGACAATATTATTCTCGAAAAATTTTCCTCTGTTTTCGAAAACTTCTATTTCATATTTGAGAAGCTCGACCCGGTTGTTATTTAGAGTCTCTAATTCCGCCTTAGCTTCTTCATATATATTTTTCCAGTTTTCATTCTCGAAATACTTTCTTTACCTTTTTTAATGTCATTATCTACATCTTCGAGGAGTTTTTCAAAACGCTCTATATCACTTTTAATTCTTTGTCTGCTGAAAGGCAAGGAAAAATTATGAATATGTCTTCCCCTTGAAATAGAAAATTATCGGGATTCGCTTCTTTTTTCTTAATTCAGATTTTGTAATATTAAATTACGTCTCTTTTGTTTTGGATATGATGAGACCATCTGTATCTAAATCCAGATCAAGAGCATATCGTGGTCTATCTCTTCTAGTTGTCATTTTTACGATTGTTTTAAAGAAAATATTTTTTATATATTCCCCCCATTAACCAAAAAAAGATATTAAGTCTTTTCTTAAAAAGATACAATGTTGATTCTAATTTTAGCGAGCATCGCTATTCTTGTTCTTGGTCTTTCCATTTTTCTTGGAAACTACATTTATTACCGTATTTATCCTGAAAGAAAATCTGTTGAATCTTACGCCCATTCCACGCCTCCCACAGAAATAATAAACGGCGACCCTGGCATTCCTGGTGCGTCGGGTGTTGATAATGAAAAGGCTGTCGATGGTCTTTTTGGTCCCCGTGGCGAAAGAGGGCAAGATGGTGTTTCTGGTCAAAAATCAACTATCGTTGGTGCAACCGGATCAATGGGGACCAATGGGATGAGTGGCCCTGCGGGTGTTTATGGAATTTCAGGTAGTCCAGGATTACCATCTAATTCAAGCATTCCAGCAGTTATTCAATGTTATGATCAGACATATAGGATAACCCCAATGGATATTGAACATACTTTTACCTTAAACAATGAATTATATAAATTAAATGTTATTTTTATTCCGGACGATATATCGTGTTTCCAGTTTCCTCCAAATGATGAAAACCAAAGATATCAAATAGATTCTAGTGACAACTCATGGATTGAGGTTACTGGTGGGAAAGCTAAGAAAGTTTATGGACAATTTAAGGTTGCCCTTGAAACAGCTGCAGGCGAAGATGCGGATGGAAAACTTTTTTATGTTTCACCCCCAATAAATCGTGATGGATATTTAATTGTTTTGGATAAAGAGCCGGATTCTTCATCTTTTTTGGTAGCGGATGGTCTTCTTGAAGAAAAAAATGTTATGACTAAGAAAACATTTGGCTTAGATTTCAACATAATAGATATTTCTCCCGATGACCATAAATATAATTATTTTTTGAAAGGACTTTTTGGATACAAAGTGATAGTTAATATTGATCCTCCCATCCCAACAGTTTTTCCTCGTCTTGTAGAAACCACATCATCCCGAAGAATGGGGGATATTTTTTTGCCCGCACTAAAATTTAGTGCGAAGAGCGGCGACAGTAAATTTGTTTCAAAAAACAATATTATGATGATTAGTCCACGTTTTGAATCCGGTCTTATTGTGATTAAAGATTCGGCTGATACTGGATCTCTTTGGAAACAAACAAAATATACTAATTTTAATACCTTTTTTCTCGAAGAAAGTCCTAATAAAATGGTAGGAGCTTTTAAATATCTTGAAGAAGAAGCTAATTCTTTTAATGAGGATTCAGATAACGGAACTTCATCAAATATTTATGCCTTATCTTCTATAAATTCCATTGTTTTTGCCACACAAAACAATGTAAATGAACCATTGGCAGAAGCGGAAAATGCAAAAATGGCATTCTTTTTAACGTACGGCAGTATAAAAAATATGAAATTAACCTATAGTACAAATGAATTTCCTCTAACAATTCCATTAATTATGGATCAAAAAAAATTTTATATCTCTTTCGTGATAACAATCCCAATATCTGGATTAAACAATTTTATTTATAATGTATCAACAGATAAGGGTCCTAGGAATTATAAATCTGGAAACATGCCCTTAAAAATTTTTACCGATATGTCAACTTTGCATTATGATGATGATGACACAACAACTGTGTGGAAAAAAATCTTTCCAACAAAGGAAAGATTTTTTTCAGATTTATTATTTGGGAAAAAGAGTAATCTTGTAAGTAATATAACGATAAATAAAAAAGATGGAATAATTTATTTGCCTTTTACTATTAATATAGATAATATTCCTTTTTCTTCATTATATGGGCGTCGAGTATGTATTAATTTAGGAAATACCATAGACGTTTTTTTTAATGCTTTTTATCCAACTCCAAGTGCTATAAATTCAATGGGAGCTCTTGCGACCGCCATCTTTAAAGATGGTAATTTCCTGGGTTATAACATTTCTTACGACACTAGCTCTTTTAATTTTGTTGGATCATCCTCAAATTTTGATATATATTCTAATATGTGTAGGGTAGGATACAATGAAAACGAAAATGAAAGAAATACACAATGTGTACCTGCGTCACTTGATGATAACAAGAATTTAATTATTGATTTGCCTTTGTTTGGATATTTTAAACAAGAAGGACCAGCCGATACAAACATAACATTTTCCACTCAAACTCTTCTTTATTGGATGTATGAGGGACATGATGGAGTACATCCAACATCTCCCTATGGAAAAACACCAGCCACTGGAAAATTTCGGTCTTTTTCATTTTCTTATGACACCGGTGCACATACCTCTCATTTATACACAGGTCTTCAATTTAATCCAGTAAGTTATAATGGAGTATCGATGGAAGCAGATTATTATCAAAAATATTTAAACAAACCTATGATAATTTCGAGACATAAAATTACAGACTATAGCATAGTTGCAAGCCTGCTATTTACTTTTGACAATACTGTTTTTGGAAAATATACATATTTTAAAGATGTTGGATATGGACAAATAAGTAGAGCAAACAGAAACAGAAGTAGCTCGAGTGAATTGGATTACTTATGGAAATTTTTTACATCAGGTTATGTATACTCAATCACACCACAAAATTTTAGTGCAGTGTATTCCTAGACTAATATATTTATTTCCAAATATGGAAATAATTTTTTTACTTTAATCTTATTCTAGATGCTGAAAACGCAATTTTTTCCAGTGCATCTTCTTCACCTGAAGTAGCCGCTCTTACGGAGTGAAGAGTACCCGATCCTCTAGATTCTATTTCAGAATGATCACGTTCTAGACTGGGGAGCGAAGGTTTAGCTTTTTTCGAAAAGCTTAAATGACTTTCGCTAACTCTTGGGGTTGGAGTAAATGATAAAGGCATAGTTTTTTCCGAAAAGCTTGAATGACTTTCGCTAACTCTTGGGGTTGGAGCACCGAAACCCACCTTTTTTGTAGGTTCTGAACTAAAAAGTAAAGGAGCTTCTTGTGAATCTCTAGGTTTAAAATTATCTCGCAATGCCAAAGACCGTCCTGAGCCGGTGGGTTGTAATTTTAAAGGAAATCCTCTTCTAGAGCTTGAGGTAAAGAAAAATTCTTCCGGATTAAATGATACTGGGTGAAATAAGGAACCTTGATATTCAAAAAATAAATCAAAAGAAACAATCCCACATTTGACGAAATCGGGACTTTTAAGACGACGATAAAGTTCAATCGCAACAGCATCATCTGAACCATTAGATTTTATAACTTTATTCATAGTTTTACCCATGACTCTAAAGCATGCTTCAACAACAATAAAAGACCTTTCATCATCCACTTCTATGCTAAATGGCTTTTTGGTTCCACAGTCGGACTGACATACAAATATTATACCCACACTTCCGTCTTCATATTTTTTTGCTTCTTGGAAAAAATCAAACAAAAACGGATAAAGAACATTTCTTTCCTCTAATGGCATCACTGTTTTTGCGCCAACACGTTCCTTAATTATTTGTACTTGGCGTTCGCTGGGTCGCAACAAAAACTCTCCAGACTTTTCTAATATTTTCTGCAAAATATTAGGATGGTTGCAAAGGTTAGCCACATCAACAATATACAGAGAGTTATGTCGATCTGCAAATTCCCTAAAAAGATCAAAATTTTTATCGACCCAGTAAAACGCGTCGAGTGAAAAAAAGCCTGCGGCCAAGCTTTTTCTATCACTACCATTTTTTTGTAAGGATCCCTCCAATACTTTCAGAACACTTTTTTCAAATTGTATTAGTTTACGACCTGTTCCTAAATTGTCGATAAAAAATGATAAAAATTCATTAAGGTCATTTATTGGATCAACACGTGGAAAAATCCAAGGGGAAAGATATGCATCCCCATTTATACGTATTCCATCCAAAAGATTCCACAAAGGACCAATAAAAAATTTTTCGGCAATAGGGTAAGTTTCTTTATGTTGCATGATGTTTTAAACTATCTAAATATAATATTTTGAATGGATATAGTCTATCTTTTTTAATAACATATTTTGGAGTGTCAGTTTTATTAAATGGACAATTTTTAAACAATTGAAACTCGCAAAGATCAAAACTTATTCTTCAAAAATTACGATAATAATATTAAATCAAAAGTTTTCCCCTTTAAATCCTGTTTGGTTAGGCAAAAAAAGGTGTGATCCTCCAGCCGAGACAAAGATTAATCCTGTTAATTTTCTTCCCGAAGTCGTTACTGATCCAAACTTTTCTTCTCTTTACTCTCAAGCAAATAATTTATGTGCAACTGTAACGCCATCTGAAAAAGGAAAAATTCTCCCGTTGATTCCTCCAACACCCGCTCCTGAAGCGAATGTATTTTTTTCTTTTAGTCCAAGAAAACCTCGTCTCAGACAAAAACAAATAGATTTATGTTCGTAAACTTGGAAATTTTTTTAATCAAATATTGTAAAAATGGGCCTTTTTATAAAAATTACCTGTGTCCCAAATAAAGATAATATTTTTCTATCTTCTAAAAATGGCAGATTCAGTAAAAGTATCTCTTCCCACTCATTGCGGAGCTTGTTCATCACGTTTCGGTCCTAGTCATCAGCGTTCTCATACTTTTGACCGAAAGATGAAGAAAGTGTATCTTGGCATTTGCAGTCCGTGCCTTGCTCATGTTGGGGAATCCAAGTCTGAAGTTGGAAGTTACTATGAAAAACATCCTCTTTCGGCAAAGCAAAGCCGTGGATCCAAAAGTTCGTCTAAAGTTTCACGAGCTAAAAGCCCTTCCCACAGTCCAAAATCCAGTTCTTTACGGGCTAAAAGCCCTTCCCGTATCCCCAAACCTAGTTCATCAAGAGCTTCAAGGTCAAGAAGTCCTTCACATAAGAGGTCACTAAACAGTGTATCACCAAGGCCATTGGTCCATCCAAAGCCAGATGGCGATGCTGGCCAGACTTCCCCACGGATGGCAAGATCCCGAAGCCCGCCACGGAATGCCTTTTAATCAAAAATAGGCACAGTTTCTAAAACATGGTTTTTGGCTTAAATTAAATAACTAAGCTAAGGATGCCTTTAGGCTATATTTTAAATTTTAATCGAAAAACTTTTTGGCTTGACTGCGAAAAAATGCACATTGTCGACTATTTTAATTAAATATAGGTCTTATAAATAAAAGGTCCGAAGCAGTTTTTGAAAGCATTCAAACAATGCTTTTGAACAAAATAAATTATTTTGCTTATATTCATAAATCTAATGCTCTTATTAATCAAGAAAAATATGAAGATGCTATTGAATGGTATAAAAAAAGAATTGAAATGGGTGGATGGAAAGAAGAAGTTTGGTATAGTTATTATAGAATTGGATTATGTTATAAAAATTTAGAAAAATTTGAACATGCTTTAAGCACCTGGTTGGAAGCATATAATTATTATCCAGAACGATTGGAGGGAATTTATGAAATAATTAAACATTATAGATTTAATTCAAAAAATAAATTATGTATAGAATTTTACAAAATGATAAAAGATAATCTTGATTCAAATGTAAAAAGAAACGAATATTTATTTTTACACAATAGTGTTTATACATATAAAATTTATTATGAATACTCGATATTTGCATATTATTGTGGAATTCGTAATATTAATAATGAAGTAATTAAAAACATTTTTACTAAAGTTGTCTTTCCACTTCCCGACGGACCAACAAAAGCAATGGTTTCTCCTGCGTTGGCTTGAAACGAAATATCTTTTACGGCATAGGAGTTTGCTGTTTGATGCTTAAAGGTAATGTTTGAAAAGCGTAAGTTATTTATTGCACCAATGGTTTTAGGATTTTCAGGTTTTGCCTCACTTTTTGAGTTCATCAACTTTGA
>CALAYS010000049.1 GCA_937895515.1 uncultured bacterium | reverse complement strand
GGCATCGTTATAAGAGAAGCCCGCATGCAAGACACAAAAAATCGTCAAAATAGTTTGGAAACGGATGATGAATTTATTAAAAAAAATTGGGAAGAATTACAAAAATCAGTTAATGAAAAATGTAAAGAAGCATATGATTGGGCATTATCAAATGGAATAGCAAAAGAACAAGCAAGAGCTGTTTTACCAGAAGGAAATACTTTATCGCGATTGTATATGAATGGAACATTAAGATCATGGATACATTATATACAATTGAGATCAGGGAATGGAACACAAAAAGAACATAGGGAGATTGCGATTGATTGTGCAAAAGTCATTCAACCGTTATTTCCACAAATAATGGATTTTGTTTCCAAGTAATAATTTTTTATATTGGATAGAAACTAGTGAACAAATTATAAATTTTATTATCTTTTATATATCTCCAATAATAAAATCCTTACACAATATATAGAATGAGTAAAATATATAATAAATATAAATACATGCAGCCCATGCAAATATTGCAATATATAAAAAATTTTTAATGTTTTTATCGACATTTTAAATGTAAAAAAATGTACTCAACATTTATAGTTAAAGAAGTCTCCCATTTTTGTTAAATAGCAGATCCACTAAAATTTAAATGACATAATTCTTTCACTTTGTGTAGTTAACATTTATACCAAAACTGATAATAAATATTTTGTAATAAACTTTATTACAAATGTTTTACACTAAATTTTAGAATAAATATTGCATGGCCACAGCTAACTTTGTAACCAATATTTTTATACAAGCTTTGCACTAAGCTTAATAATAAACTTTGGAACCAAAATTGTATACTGACAACAATTTTGGTTCCCACTTTCTCTAAAGGTTTTCTTCCAAAACTTTGCTTCTTTTGTAAAGAATAAAAGATAAGCTAAATCTTTGTTTTAGCAAATTGAAATTGCCCCCCTACTTTCTGGTAAAAGCGCCTCCTTCCCATCATTAGATGGGGGAGGCCCTTCAAAAAATTCAGGACGAATTTTTCGGGAGAGGCCCTTCAAAAATCAGGACTAATTTTTCGGGGGAGGCCCTTCAAAAATCAGGACTAATTTTTCGGGGGAGGCCCTTCAAAAAATTCAGGACGAATTTTTCCTACATATTGTAGGTTGTGTGTAAGTGCTAGGTCTTTAGGGACCATCCTGTAGCATATCGTAAAATTTTAGGATAGCAAAATATTTATTTCTTTGACAAAAAGAAGTTATAACGAATTATAAAGGTTATATTTTAACAAAAAAACTCAATCATGTAAAGAAGTATGACTTCTTTATAAAAAATACTTCATTAAAATATTATGAAAAATACAGAATACAACATTTCCTTATCTTCGGATAAAGGGATATCTTTTTCTGGAAAAGGAAATATTTTAGAGTTCCAGCAAAAAGCCCTTTTAGTTGCAGAGTGCCTTATTAAAATAAATGCCTTGCCCACATATTATCTCCCAGTGATTAAGAATAATGATAATGGGGTAGGCAGAATAACCATTACTCATAACGATATTGACGAAAATCACCAAACAACATTCGATCTTTTTAACGGAATTGTTAGTGATATTAAAAGTTCTCCGGATGGAGAAGAAGTTGTTAACAATGAAATACAAATGAAAGATCTTAATTCGGGTAAAAGATTTATTAATGGCAAACTTATGGTAATTCTTGAAAAAAGAAGTTATTCTTATAGATGGTATATTTTGTCAAATCATCTCTTTTCGGGTATCTCTGTCGATCTTCGTACTTTGTTATCAAGTACTAATTATGATGATATATACACAAGCCTCAAACCTTCATTTTATGTAGATGGCAATAGCGTCGAACCTGTTTCAACTTTAATTGCACAGACAGAGAACAGTTACCAACTTAAAATTCAGACATTAGAAGAAGAGAGAATAATATTAACTGCGACTGATATTTCGGCCGATACAACTGGAATTATGTCTCATCCGTATTATATATTTTTGGATCCTGATGAAGAACAAAATCCCCCTCCTTCCCTCAATTTATTTCAACAAGTTCTTCTGGGAAATACCTCTTACACAGAAAATACTGAGACTATAAATGATTTGAAAACGAAAAATTTTATAACGAAAGCATCTTCATTACTTTTTTTTATTATAAGGAAGGCCGCTTTCTTTTTTATTGAAAGAGGATGTTATAAACAACAAGATACATTTTTTGAAAGTTTACTTTGTACCTCTTTGTATGCGTTCAAAGTTCAAATATGTCCTATACCATACCAACCACAATTAAAAGATCTTTACTTAGTTCTTGATTTTGATTGTGGTTCAGCGAGTAACGTTTATTCTTTACTAGATAAATATGATTATACAACTACCGAAATGCCAGAACTTGGTATCACAAGTAATGGTAGAAAAGTTTTATTTATACCGGAAACAAGCATATTCTATCTGCGTCTCTCATCTCCTTTGATTTCATCAGATTACGGATATACTATTTTTTTTCTTGTGTCAAAAACCCAATGGCTTTCCGGAGATTGGGTGGGAGTATTTTATTTAAATGAAGATACGACACTAGATTATGCGTCGGGACCACGTCTTTTGCTTTCTGATAATAACCTAATAATAGATGAAATTAACGTGAGAGTGAATATGTGTTTTCATGGTGATGACATCCACATGTTTTCATCAGATTTAGATTTTCAAGAGACAACTGAAAATGAACTGATAGCGTTTGGGATTCGTGTAAAATCGCCATATGCTGAATTTATTTATGGTGAAAATAAACGTCTAACAACAAATGATGGTGGCCTTTCGAACGTTAGACCTTTAAATGTGTTGGGTTTTGGGGCTCAAATGGTGCCTCGACAACATAGAGTTGGTGTTAGCGCATGTCAAGTATATTCTCGTTATCTTGACGATTGTAGTTTCAGAACAAAACTTGATGAATTTAAAAGGAAAACAAATTAAGTTAAGGTCTTTGTGTGGCCATGTAAGTTTTATAGCTTAAGCAAGCATTTAAAATAATGGATTTTATTTATATTTACTTTTTTAGTCGAAAAATTTTTTCTACTAATTTGCACAAATATAAGCTATCTGAATAATGGTCGAATGTGGATTTTGTATGTTTGAAATTTTGAGAAGAGGGCTTCTAAAATAACGATTTTAGCTTTTATTTTAATTTTTGGTCGAAAAACTTTTTCAACTATTTCACTTAAATATAAACTACCCGGATAGCTGCCTAGACAAGGTTTAGTTTAAGCCAACATTTGGAACTTCATAATTGAAAAAAATATATATTTGAATTATATTATTTTTAGTCGAAAAATTTTTTCGACTCTTTTTTCAAATAAAACCTTCGGGTTAGTATTAGGCAATACAGGGGGAATCAACCTCCGTAAGAAAATTTACTTTATGTTCTGGAAAGACAAGATCTGTCCCAAATTCAAAAAGAAACAACAACCCATTAATTTTCAAAACAAAGCTTCTTTCGTCGATTCCAAATCTTCGAGTAAGTCGACCCCCATCCAATTTAAGAGAATGTTTAAAACAAACATCTTTTGTCGACATAGTTTCGAAACCGCACAGTGAACCAAGATCGCATACAACGATGTCTTCCAGCCCAATTCCTATAAATGCATGTCCTCTTGACAAACCAGGTTTAAGCCTTGACAATAAGATATCACAGTTTTCAAGAGTACCGATGACAATCATTTCACCATGCTTTTTTGAGAAAGTTTTTGTTTCTCCATCAGGTAATGTAACTTTAAAACTTACAATTGTTTCTTTAGGATGTGCGGCATGTAGTTTGTGTTCATCTATAAGATTTATAGCATCTCGAACAGTTTGCGAAAAAATTTTCTTCCAATTTGGTTTTACAATTTTTTTCAAATATTCAACTCTTTGTTCTTCGACCTCAAAACGAGTGGCTTCAATTTTCGCCATCATTACTGAAGATAGCGGGCATGACTCCATTTTTATATCTTTAAAGATGTAAAATATAAAACCAAATTCAATTTAAATATACTGATGTGACTACAGAAAAGATAAAGACATATCTTTTATTCATCTTAGAATTGTAATTTTGTTCACAACGTTCGATAATCCACGTCTTGTAAATAGAATTACTGCATATCTTATGTTTGACATTATCATTTTAGCATATTTTTTAACAAAAAATACATTGTATTTTTTGTTCCAACAGTGTCCGTCTTCCCAAACGTTTATACTCCCGTGGATTATATCTTCCGGAAAGAATTGCAACAGCTTTTCCATGATCTCCAAACAGCATGGCTTTTTCATACATCATTCCCATCTATTGAATAGGGTGAATAAAACAGTTACTAAAACGATCGGTTGAACCAAAAAATTTTTATATATCCATGTGTATTTTGTGTTGTATAAATATAACATTGAGTTTTCAATTATAGGTCTGTGCTGACGTACATGTATTTGATGACATAAACCATAGTGTCGCTATAACCTCATCGAAAAGATGTAAAATGAATATATAAAGTTATAATATGAATTGACATAAAAATGTCGATTGGTGTCTATTCTACCGTTAATATTTACAGAAAGTTTAGGTCTGTGGAATTTGATGAAAGCAGTTTTCCAGAGCCGTTGATCGAAAATATTGATACCTTTAGTCCTGAATTGTTTCTTCTTCCGCCAAAAGATTTTGAAAGCTGGTCTTTTCGGGACCTTGATCTTTTCGAGAAATGCCAATCCAAGCTATTGAAAGTTTTTACTCCCGAGGAGCTCAGAGTTGTTGAATTTGTTTATGAAGGAAAATCTGATGATCCATTGATGTTCCAAAGTATCCTTTTCTTTTTAGGAGAAGCCTCAAGGAGGGCTTCTCCTAGCGGGGCTTCTTTTTTTATGCCAAACAGAGTGGCTTCAGATGGCACTTCTTTTTATTCCTTAATGCATCTTGGCAAAAACAAAATAATCTTACATACTCTCCAATAACTTAAATTTAAGTTATTTTAATCGAGTAAAACATTCCAGTCAATACCTAGATTTTTAGAAAAATCACATTTCATGAAAGCTGGGAAAACACCGCAAGGTTTATTGCATGACAAACCTGAAGGATGTGAAGAAGCAACATAATTTTTACTCTGTACAAGATACTTTTTTGTAATAGCATTTTTTCCCCACAAAACAAATTTTATTTCTGGACGATTAGAAAGGAGATAAATTATACCATCCGTGAACTCATCCCAAATACCCTGATGAGAATTTGGGATATCTTTTTCTACCGTCATTGTCGCATTCAAAAACAAAACTCCTTGATGAAGAAGGCGCTCCAAATTTCCATGGGAAGGGATTTTTTCTAGGTGGCCAAATACTTGCAAATTTTGATAAATATTACGTAATGATGAAGGAGTTTCTAGTCCGTGAGGAACGGAAAATGAGAGGCCCATTGCTTGGGGGATTCCTTTCTCAAAGCGAGGATAGGGATCTTGTCCAATTATTACAGCTTTTACATTTTTTAATGGAGCTTCAAAAGTTTTGAATAGGAGTCTTGGGCAAGGTAAAATGGTTTTCTTTTTCTTCAATTCTTGTTCAAGAAAATGCTTAATTTTTTTCCTTCCTTGTCAAAAAGGAGAGAAAAAATTTCTTTCCAATCAGACGAAATACCGGAGGACAATTCTTCTAAATCTATTTCGTCAAGATCTGCCCATCCATCATAGTGATAATCCTTAACACTGAGTTCCATTTCCCTTATTTAAGGGAAACTAACTTTTTTTCAATTATTCCATGTCAGTTATAAACTCTCTTTCGCCAAGAAAACGATGTTTTACATCTTCGAAAAAATCTTTCCAATCAATAATTTCATCGCCTGAAAATTTTTTACAAATAACATCTCCTAGAAGTTGTTTGGCCATAACTATTATTTCTCCTCCTATGGGTACACGGGAAGGAAGTCCCGCAAAAAAATTTTCACCATCATGTTGCCAAATAAGTGGATTCCATCCATCAAAGGAAATTATGATATTTTGCGATAAGGAAAATATCTCCAATTCACCTGAAAAAGAACTTCCCATGGGAGAAAGAGCTTCAACATTACATTTGGAATTGCTTAAAATTTGCAGACGACCTACACTTCTTCTTAGTTTTGTCTGATTATACCATAATTTTGCTATCAAAAGATAAAAATTGTAAAAAAAGAGAAAGACATCAGCCAATGAAATCATATTGAAAAGAAAGGAGTTTTTTAACAATGAAAGAAAAGAAATGTCGGAAATTCATATTTTTACTGGCCCCATGGCCTCGGGTAAAACGACGACCCTTCTTGAGAAGTTGCACCGATATTCAAATGTTTGTGAAGAGAGGGTTCTTCTTATCAATTATTTGGGAGATCAAAGAGGTGATGATTGCACCAATTCATGTGACGCTGCCGGCCACGGAGTTTCAACACACCTATATGGAGATGTCTCAAAACATGTAGTTCTTGGAAAATATATTGATGCTATTAGAGTGACACGCTTGAATGAAATTTCTTCAAAAAAGCTGTCTAAATACAATGTCGTCGGAATAGATGAAGCTCAGTTTTATCCAGACCTATATGATTTTGTGGAGAGAAATTTTCATCAAAAACAAATGACATATTATGTTTCGGGGCTTTGCACTGATAGTGAAAATCGCTCTTTTGGAGAAATCGATCGTCTTCTACCACTGGCAACAACATTCAAAAAAATGACAGCAATATGTGCGCATTGTGATCGGAAGAAAATGGTCCCTGCTGCATACACTCTTTCGGTCAAACAAAAAGAAACCCAAGTTGCTTTTGGAGGATTGGATGAATACAAACCGGTATGCAGTTTTCATTTTTTTTGGTAATAAATTTGTCGGCTTGTATTAAAAAAGATCAAAACTTGATCTTTTATTAAGTTATGGATGTTATTTGAGGAACAAAAGATTGGCCCCATCTTGACCAGATTACATGTTTAGATGAACCATTCAAATGTATTATCTGACAGCACAGCTTGTTTTCGCACTACGATAGGAGTCATAATACAATTTAAGGAAATTGTATTATTGTTTGGATCGTCAAATGCAAAAGAGAAGGATTGGTTGAAATTTAATCAGGAGGAACCTATCCGAAAATTATTCTCCAAAGAAAATTGGCAAATTTCGATTATAACCCCAGCTGGGTCGATGATTTTTTTGGTTTTCATCAACCATTCATTCCGCCAGACTTGGACTTCGGCCAACTTCGCCTTTTAATGAGCTTCGATGTGTTGTATACATTTGTTATAGACCCCGGGAAGAACTAACAGCCGCTCAAATAAAGAGACGACAAAAAGTTTTTCTCGAGAAGAAGGTCAGACAAGGTTGGCCCAAATTAAGTTAATCATTGTTTTAAATATTTTGGGACAAATAACTTTCCAAAAATAATGGATTTAAGCTATATTTTAATTTTTAGTCGAAAAACTTTTTCGACTATTTTACTCAAATAAAGGCCTTCTGAATAATAATTCAGACAAGGTTTAATGAACATTTAAAACTTCATATTTAACTTAGCCCAAATAAACAACCTTTTAAAAATAACTGAGCTACGCCGGCCACAACCTGCGGTTGGCGGAGCCAAAAGTCCTTTAGCTCTTATTTTAATTTTTAGTCGAAAAAATTAAAATATAAGTCTTCCGAATAACAAGCCAGCACGGTTGGCGAAGCCAAGCGGTCAGCAGACAAGGGTTTCTGAGCATCCAAAATTCATCGCCAAATAACAATAACCCATTTAGCCTATATTGTATTCCCTAGCAAAAAATTGTTTTTGACTTATTGGCTTGTTTTTGCTAAAATAAAAGATTTTTTTATTTAGTTTGCATTGTGGAAGTAAATGTTATACAAATAAAATCCAAAAATAAAAAAATATTTTCTCTGTGACGGATTTACAAATTATGTTATGTGGGATAGAATGTCTTTTTTCTTTAGTCAATATGTTATTTGCAATTTAGATATGGCCAAGCTATTGCATTGGATAATTTTTCCAATAATATTATTGGAAATTTAACAAAGTTTTTTAGTTTCTTGTGCGGGTTTTTTGGTTTTTAGATACTTTGGGGTCAGTAAATTGTTTGTTTTTGCTGGAACCAGATCGCTCTACACGGGCAGAAAATAAATGAAGATTAGCCCTGGGCTGAACAGAAGAAGCATCACTTTCCTCTGAATTAGAGGATTGATATCTTTTTTGAAGAGCTGGACTGGTTGCTCTGGGACTGATGGCTGCAGTCTTAGAACTGGGGGTTTTTTGACTAGCAGTTCTGGTCTTGGGACTAGTGGCCACAGTCTTAGAACCAGCCGTTTTTGGACTAGTCCTGGGTCTAACAGATGAAGCATTGCTTTCTTCTGAATCGAAGGATTGAGATCTTCGACGATTGGATGCTGTTTTTGTACTTGGTTTAACAAATGAATCCTCACTTTCATCAGATCCGGAAGACATTATTTTTTGGCGGAGAGAATTTTTTGGGCGTGCTGTGTTTGGCGCAAGTAGTTTTACAACGGACGCTCTGCTTCCATTGGAGTCAGAAGACTGTGATCTTTTATGGATTCTTAAGTCCACAGTTTCGGTGCTAGGTCCAGTTGATGAAGCATCACTATCATCTGAATATGAAGGTTTTCTAAGTCTTGTTGCAAGTCTGCTACTGACAATAAAAGACTTAGATGGCAAATGCAATTTCGAATTATGAGAAAATGCTTTTTGATGATGATCTATTGGCGATACTTGTCTAGGGGATTTGGAAAGTGTTCGAGATCCTAAGGGAGCTGAACGGGCACACGGGGCGGTGTTGTCTTCATGGTCTTTGGAGTCAACCATATGAGATTGTTCGTGCTGGCTTAAAGGACTTTTTGGCCTAATTTCAGCCCTGAAGGCTATGTCTTCACGAATCTTTTGTTCCATTTCTTTTTTCGTATTGTCAGAAACAAATCCATAATATCCCCCCATCACCATAATCATTTGATAAACATACTGAGAAACATCATCATCACTGACATCCATAACAGTTTTGTAAATTTCTTCGGCTTTAATTTCATATTTTTTTGGATTTTTGAGAATGTCTTGTCGAAGCTGTCCAATCTGCCGAACCACTTCAAGACGAGATTTATAATTTAAGTCCTCAACCTCTTTTCCATCAACGCCACTTCCGGGAGAATAATAATCCGATATTATAGTATGTGTTTTTGAAATAGGAAGAAAAGAATCAGTAAAAGTTTCCCATAGATCGTTGTCAACATCTACGCTTTTCCATTCTTTTTTCACTTTATCATATGTTTTTTCCAAAAAGATAATTCTTGCAATATGAGACTTAGTCAATGCAATAAATTTTAATCTGGTTGACCACATCCCATATCCTGGAAGATCAAGCAAAAATTTATATTTCCCCATTTCGGGTATTGTAATTGGGGGAAGTTCTTTTCCTTCGCTAAATTTTGGAATATCTATTTTGAGAACCCCTTTAGGAATTAAAATTTCGTTTTTACGTTTTCCTAGGAAATCTTTTTCTTGAATTTGGTAAAGAAATTTTCTAATCTTGCTGTGAGAGAAATCATTTCCTCTGAAGAAAATTTTATCCTCTTTATCTGTTGTAGTTGGGGATTCGTTTATATAATTTTTCACAGCATCAAATGTCATTGATGAAGAAGCACGAATATGGAATCTTGTTGAAATAGAAAAAAGTTGATAACTGTAATCTGGAAAGGGAAATAAAAATTCCTTGTGGCGATTAAGGCGTGCATAAACGGCAATAGGTTGTTTCAAGTCTATGGCACCTTGGGGAGCAGAATCTCCAAGATGGAGATAAAACTCTGTTCCAAGTGGTGGAAGTGGGAAACCGCGTGATGCAGCCAGATCTAGAGCCCTGGTTAATGTGTCTTGTGTCACTATTTTCCTCATATTAGGAGTATCCCCATTTAAGTCTTCCATATCAATGACAGAATTTGCAATCAAAAAACGATAAGGCTGTTGTATTTTTGTTACTCCTCTACGAAGTGGTGGATCATAAATAGCTCCATCTTTGTATGGAGAAGGATGTGGATTCATTCTAATATAATCTGGGGTATCATCATATACCATCTTAAAACAATGAATTCCCCCACCCACATTCCTGTTCATATCAACAACAACTTCATCATCTTTGTTTATCATTTTCTCAACTTCGGGAGAAAAATTAAGGACACTGTGGACAGGCATCAAAGAATCTGCAGGAGGGGATAATCCGAGTTGACTGATTTTATCTTCCCAGAGATCAGAGATCTTTAGCATATCATCGTGATTAAAATACTTTTCAAAGAAAGGAAATAACAATGACACCCCACCATGTTTGCGAACATCATTAAGGTAAGTAATAGTATATCTTACATTCCATCTGCGCAAATCTTTGTAGAAGGCTGTAAAAAAAACATTAAGACCCTTTTCGACATCATCGTATACAAATTTTCCTTCTAAAACTATTTCTTCTTTTGTATGCTGGTATTTTCGACAATCCAACTTAAAATCTGGATCAAACGAATTTTTACCTTTATTTTTGAGAAGAGTATAAAGAAATCCTTCTTCATT
>CALAYS010000048.1 GCA_937895515.1 uncultured bacterium | reverse complement strand
TCCCTACACGACGCTCTTCCGATCTAAATAAAACAATAAAGAAATCTAATAATTGGAAATTCTTATTACTCTATGAGTTTATCTCCAAATTAAAATTTTATAATTCTACAAACCGCTTTAATACCTATTTATAATCTTCTCTTATCTTGTAACAACTTTACTTCAAAGCAAATACAATTACTAACTTAAAATTAATATTTACTTTAATTAAACTTCTTAATGTATATGTTTTCTATCAAAAGTAACTTAACTATGTGTCTAGTATAGTATAAATATATATATTATGCCTATCATAATGATTAAATAAATAATTTCACAGAAGTGCCATTAAATAGTTAATTAATCCTCAGACTAGTGAAAAGTCGGAGTTTAATATAAAAATAACAAATTAAAGATGCTGAATTCCTAACTCATCTCCTTCTCTTCTATTATCCTCAATTAAATTGTATTCCATATTGGGAGTGGCTTCTGGGCTATCTTCAATCACTGTATTGGAGATTTTTTTTGTTGCCTTGTAATTTTGCTTAATTTCGTAACCGATTATTATTAAAGCACCAAGGGAAAGAACAGCCAAAAGAGTCAATAGAATTCTTAAAGTAGTGGATCTTTTTTGTTTATTCTTTTTTTTAGATATAAAATCCATATTACCAGTAGTCTCTGTCTGTTTGATTATTTTGGAATCATTAGTCTTAGCCATTATAGTAGCAACTTCTTCTTCATCATCATCTCCGATAGAACCATTACTTCCCTTCTTTTCTAATCTGTCCTTCTTTTGTTGTTTTTTCTTTTTATCGACGGCAAGAGTAGTATCATCAGCTTCATCATCATCTCCGATAGAACCATTACTTCCTTTCTTTTCTAGTCTATCCTTCTTTTGTTGCTTTTTCTTTTTATCAACAGCAAGATTAACTAAAGTAGTATCATCAGCTTCATCGTCGTCTCCAATAGAACCATTACTTCCTTTCTTTTCTAATCTATCTTTCTTTTGTTGTTTTTTCTTTTTATCAACAGCAAGATTAACTAAAGTAGTATCATCAGCTTCATCTTCATCACCAATTGCTCCATTAGGTCCTTTCTTTTGTACTCTGTCTTTTTTTTGTTGCTTTTTCTTTTTTTCATTTGCAGCTAATTCAACATTACTATCATCGCCTTCATCTTCGTCACCAATAGCTCCATTTGATCCCTTCTTTTGAATTCTGTCCTTTTTTTGTTGCTTTTTCTTTTTTTCATTTGCAGCTAATACAGTTTCTCCATCGGAATTAGCATTTTCGTCTTCATCACCAATAGCTCCATTGGGTCCTTTCTTTTGTACTCTGTCCTTTTTTTGTTGCTTCTTCTTTTTGTCATTTGCTGTTAAAGCAGTAGTTGTATCGGTTTCTTCCTCTTCTCCAATAGGCTTTCCGTCTTTATTTTTTTGTCTTTTTTCTTTTTGTGCTCTCAATTTTTTATTTTTAGCATCGGCTAATTGTTCCTCTTCATTATCCTTTACATTCTCACTATTGTTATTATCAACTGATTGACTTTCGCTTGCTTCTTCTTCTTCCCAGTTTTTATCAGATGAACTTTCTTCTTGACTGCTACTTTGGCTTTCATTTTCAGATTCGCTTTCATCTTCATAATGACTTGATTCACTGCTGCTTTCGCTGTTATCTTCTTCTACCTCATTTAGTATATTTTCTACACTAAGATCATCTACATCGACTTTTTGTTTTCCAGCAAACTTCTTTAGTAAACTATCAATTCCATCGACTAGTCTTTGCTTTTTTAATAAGTAAGCTTTATAGTTTTTTAAGTCTTTATTACGTAAAGAGTTATTTGATCTTGAAGGAGAATTTTCTTGTTGAACTTCTTCTGGTTCTTGACTTTGTTCTTGATTTTCTTCTTGACTTTGAACTTCTTCACTCTGACTTTCTGATTCAACTTCGCCTTCATTATTTTCAGAATTTTCTTCTAATGTAGCTACTTCATCCTGATTTTCGAAGTTAAGTCTTTTAACTAAAGCATTTTCCTTTACTTGAAGTTCATTTACTTGGTCGTTAATTCTTTCTCTCCAATCAGCTAAAGCATCAAGATAGTCTTGCTTTCCAGAATCAGCTGAACTGTCATCTTCAGCTAGAATTTGAGCTTTAGATGATATAAAAACTGTTGGTTTACCTTGCTTATTAAAAGTCAAAGTCTTTTTGGAATTTATTTTAGAATCAGAAATAAGACTAAATATACAAATTACAAGGAAAATAAGACCTAATCCTAAGGTTGCATAAATTTTAATCTTTTGTGCTTTCATTTTAAGTATTTTTTCCTGATAATAAATAAAATTAACAAAGAGAATAAAATAAAGTTATGACTATTTTAATTGGGGATTGGGGATTGGGGATTGGGGATTGGGGATTGGGCCCAATCCCCAATCCCCAATCCCCAATTTTAATTAACTTTTCAGTGTCTAATTTTTTTTGTTCTTTTTTATCATTATCCATTTTATATTTTATTTAAAAAATATGTTTACAATTATTTAATGTTTAATTTTTTATATACATCCATTTATGTATTCAATTGAATAAATGACTGAAATTTCTATCACTAATACAATTTATCATTATCTTCATGATATTGATAATACTCATATTAGACAAAATATTATTTTCTATATGCAAAAATATAATATTGGTAATAAAGGCATTTCGACAAAAACCGAACATAAAATTATATTTAAAAATCAAATCAGCGAAAAAATTTATGATATCAATTTGAAAGATGGTAAAACTTATAATATAAATGATATTGAACCCATTTCCAAAACAAAATATAAAATGTTATTTTTAACTTTTGATAATATTAATGAATGTGTATGTTTAACATTTGGTAAAAAAGAAACTAATAATAATGTTTTAAGAATTGATGGAATTAAAAGTTTCGAGGATTGTGTTTTTTGTAAAAATTATAATCATAAATTTAAATCTGGTGACGTTCTAATCAAAATTATTTTAAAACTTGTAAAAAATAATAGTGATTTTTCACATATTAATAAAATTGAATTGGCTGATGTATCACAAAAACAATGTTATGATATTGGATTACAATTAATTTATTTAAGAACTATGACTCATGGCATACCATATTATGCTAAATTCGGTTTTAAACCCGTGTTAAAAACTGATTA
>CALAYS010000047.1 GCA_937895515.1 uncultured bacterium | reverse complement strand
GACTGTATTACTTGCTTAAGAAATCATTAGGCGTTGATAATAATGAAGATAGAGATAATATCTATAACCATTTTGAACAAACGTCAAAAAACTTCAAATCCGGAAATGATCAAAATCTAAGTTCAGAAATGAAGATGTTGAGAATCGAGGATGGTAAAAAATTAAAGGATCTTAAGAATATAATAAATACATTCACATCAGAGGATAAGATAAGAAAAATATTTCCTGAAAACTTAGTAAATTAACAACAAATAACGAAACAAAACTCCATTATGTAATCTACAATGTTTATGTAATGGACTTTTTGTATTTGGAGGGTCCAAATAAACTGAAAAGGAAAAAAATCTAAATAAATGATATCAAGTATTAAAAAATTTTTTTCTTCAAAAAATAAAAAACCAAAAAGAATGAATCTAGCTGAAATTAATAGTATCGATGAAGTAATAGATACTTATAAAAATATGGAATTCCAATGGATTAAAGGTGATGATATCGGAGCGATTGAGACATATAAGAATGTTGCACATTCTGGCGATTCCTATTTTATTGAATTTACTAGCGGAAAGAGGATGAATGTCAATCTTATTGATGAATTTCTAATGTATTACCCAGCACCACCAAAACAAGACCTTGGTATAAGCGCGGAATTCACAGAGATTCCAAAACCTTCCAGTGTAACGTCAATTGTTTATGATGAAATTCCAGTCAAAAGTGAATCTGACGAATCTCCGATATATAAGTTGCTCAAGAAGCAGAAAAAAAATTCGGTTGAGGTTTCGATAAAACTTAAACTCAATTTACCATCTAAGGAACTTTATGGTGTTTTGTCAAGTTCTTTCGAGGATGCAGAAAAAGATATAATAGATTTCGTTCTTTCTGGTGTTGATATAGATGATATAAAAGCATCACTTGCGGATTCAATAAAAAAGACGTATTATGTTTCTGAGAAAAAGGAGACAGTAAAAGTTAATAAGTCACAATCAAATAAAAAAGATAATAATGAATAAGGAAAAAATACTACTAGAAACACCCAAATTTGACGTTGTTGAAAGAGAGGATAAACCTGGTATCGTTTCTAGGGTTGAAAACCGTGATGATATTACCTTTTATAAGCGACGATCAGGGACTACCACTAATGATAGGTGTACTTAAAGAAAAAAATCTTTTTAGGGATGGTGGAAATACGCAAAGTTTAATAACTGGAACTTGCGATGAGGAAGATCCTGATTACTTGGCAACTGCTAAGAGAGAATTATTAGAGGAATCTGGTTATGATGTTTCTGATAATAATAAATGGTATTTTCTTGGAACAGTATCTGGCAACAAATTCGTTGATAAAGAATATCCTGCTTTCGCCGTTGATGTTACTGGTATCGAAAAAGGAAAGGCAGAAGGTGATGGATCTAAGCAGGAAAGTGAAGCAATTTTTCACTTTATCCCAGCGAATGACGTTGTTAAGGCAAAGGATATATTTATTCCTGGGCTTTTTCTAAAATTATTTAAGTTTGTCGTTGGTATGGATTTATATAATAGAGAGGATTCAGTTTTTGGAGCAGAGAGTGGATTTAAGGACGTTGAACTTTAATATTTATATTTATGAGTAATAGAAGACAGAGAAGACAGATTTTAAGATCTATGGGATTATTAAACGTAGAAAAGAAAGATATATTTGATAATAAAGGAAAACTAGAGGATGGAAAAAATAAGCATAGACTACATCTTCAAATGGTTAAGAATGATCAGATACAAAAAGAAAATAAAACGGAATCTGAAAATGATTTCTTCATATATAGACAGCAAGAATCTGAGTATTCTTCCTTCCAATCTATGCTAATGAAGAAAGATTGGGATAGTTTTGAATCAAATGATAATAATGCAAGAGATTAAAGTAAAAATCTATCTATCTAAATATTCTCCCAAGGAGGCAAAAAAGAGATCCACTGTAGGTTCTGATTTTTATGTCGTGGATATCTCCAAAATAATAAGAGATCTGGGATATGAACTTGATAATCTAACTAGAGAATCTGAGTTTGTAATAAACTACACTATTCGAAAGAAAATACTACAAGGAATATATAGTACAAAGTGTGATGGTATACTTGTGTGCTATAAGAATATAAATCAAGATTTTACTGAAAATCTTGAGAATCTATTGGACGAACATCCTGAGGAAATACAATATACTATTCACGATCTTTAAAAAAAAGATTATGAATAATGCCTACAACAATTAATGATGGTACTAGTGCTCCTTCTCTTGAGGAATTAAGAGGCAAGGGAATAATAAATGACCTTGTACAGAGATGGAGTAACATAGGTTCCAGTAATGTATTTAAAGGGCCAACAGCAAGAACCCTATTCTATGAAGCAGGAAAAAGAAGACCCGGTAAATACGGACAATTTCTATTCTATTCGCTTGGTAATCACGAAAACAATTTTATCGATGCCTATTATAGATCTGAAAACAGAGAGTATAATAGATCAATATCATCCAGAAAATCGAAGAACCCATCAGCTGGGCATCTGGTTAGAGAAACATTTGCACTTGAAGCTATAGTTGCTAACTGTGATAGTATATTGAATGGATTCACATCAGCTTTTGAGAAAAGCATAGTTGGTGGTATGGCAGCTCCATATTATTGGAAAGACTTCCTATTCTGCAAATACTACGCAACTATTCCTAATAACTATATGATAACTTTAAGAAGATTCCCGACTCCTGTTCTGGATAATCTATCTGTTCCAGGTGCACTTAAATCTTCCGGAGCTTATAACGTTGAAGGTGTTGGTAGACCTGTTGCACAAGCGGTAACTTGGTTTGGTGGAAATACTGGTAATAAATTAAGCGAACTCTTATCATTTAGTACTGGTATAAAATGGACAAATAAGGAACAAGATCCAACTTTAATACAGCAATCTATGTCTCAGGGATTTCTTGATGATACATCCAGAATACTTGGTGATGTATTAAATGGAATAGGTGATGGTGAAGCTGCAAAAAACATAAAGGCTATAGCTAATGCTGTTGCGATAGCTTCGGATCCTAATAATACGAGTCTTGAGAATACTAAATATATGAAGATGAGGGATATGATGAAGGATCCTAGCAAGGGTGCTGGTCTTTTCAGTGAGATCGGAAGAGCGTCGTGTAGGGAAA
>CALAYS010000046.1 GCA_937895515.1 uncultured bacterium | reverse complement strand
TAGCTCAATTTTTGCAAAATATAAAGTCCAAATGTTCAAAAAATCATACCTGACCTACTACCCAGGAGTGCTATATTTGAATAGTAGACTCGAAAAACTTTTTCGAGTGGGATTTTCAAAAATACCCTTTTTAGAAAAAAGACCAACATGTCAAAAACTATATTCATTGAAGTAAGTTTCGATTGTTGTTCCTTTTTCCCGGCAAACATCTTCTAATTCGACTATAGTTTCATCGATATGATCTTGACATCTGAGATAAAAATCAGATGGAGTCTCTGAATCTTGGAGATCAAAATTTTTAGCATTATGAAGATAAGAGAGACCAGCTAAGAGATCATTCCGTCTGTCCTTTTCAGTATAATCATCGTTCTTCAGATCTTCATACATTCTAACATAGCTAGGAAACTGAAGAGCATACCGATACAATGCTTTTCGGTCTTCTATTTTGTCGGGTATTTCTACTCCATCTACTGGAGATGGTAATCCCCTCAAAGCATTGTTGTTTCGGTATCTTTCTATTATTTTTTGACAGGCTTTTAGATCCTCTTCTGTCGCCAAACCTTTTTCTAAACGAGCGAGAGTTGCTTCCAAATCGATGATCGAACCTGACACTGATGGTTGGGCCGGAGTCTTCATTTTTCGCTTCGACATTCCTTTCGGCTCCCCTCCAATAGAAAAGCTTTTTGATTTATGAACTAAAGATTGGACGCTTTTTTCGATTAAATCTAGATCAGACATCTTTTTAAAAGATTATTAAAAAGATGATGGAAAATATGTCTCGGCGCCTCGCGCTTAACCCTAATTCACAGTCTGAGACAGGCTATCTGACATGGAACCAAATGCTTTGCCTTGGAGTTCTCCTATTGTTGATTGCAATTCTGACAGTTTTAATTTTGATTCTACTTGAGATTCGGAGGAAAAGGCAGAAAGATGATTAACTAAAATTGTTAAAATACCTTTGATTCTAATGTTCTCTTCCTGAAGATTATTAATTTGGTTTTGAAGTCCTGACAAGGAAGGACGTTTTGTCCGAGTGGAAGCATTCGGTAGTGCTGGACAATTTTGGCAATGTTTAGACTCTCTGTAGTAACCTTTCCCATCAGTTGTTTTTCTCTTTTTGAAAGCCTGACTAGGCCTTCTTATCGTACAAAGAGGGCATGTATAAGATTCATTATCTAATTTTTTATCAGAATAAAGAATAAATTCACCTAATTTCGGCATGAGGTCTTTTATTATCCAGGATAACTTATCCTGGATATTTTATTTGCCCGGGATAACTTATCCTGGATTCAGGACAAAAGGTTCCAAGTGTCCTCTTCCCCATAAGGTTGAAATCAAAAATCTAGATGATCTAAGGAACGGCGCTATAACCTTAGATTGTTATAGAGATCAATATCTCAAGGCTGAAACTAAAGGAGATTCTGAGGCTCGCTTACGTTTGCATGCTTTTTTAGCAGTTCTTGATGATTTTATATTACAGGGTGGATCTTTGCAGGGTCCTCCAGATAAATACTTTTCATGTGCTCTTCGAAAAGTAAATATTAAAATAGACCAGATGATTGCACAAGCTTCTAAAGAAAATAAAACTTTGGCCCGTTGGGTAAATGAAAACTGTAAGTGATTTCGTTCAACACAATGATATAACTTTGTCAAACATAATATATTTTAAATTTTAGTCAAAAAACTTTTTGGCTTCGCCAACCTACGGTTGTCGACTATTTTCATCAAATATAGACCTTCTGAATAATAGGTCAGCGGCCACATTGTGGCCGTGCGGAGCTGACAAGGTTGACCCAAATTAAGTTAATTATTGTTTTAAATATTTTGGGACAAATA
>CALAYS010000045.1 GCA_937895515.1 uncultured bacterium | reverse complement strand
TTGCTCTTGAAACGACACGAGCGAAGCGAGTGCCATAGCCTTTGATTTTGCCTTTGATCTCCTTTTTAATCTTTTAAAAAGCTTTTAAAAGCTTTTCGCCCCTCTACAGCCCTCTGGTAGCAAGTATTTCAGACTCTAAAAGGGTACAAATAGCATGATAAAGGGTACAAATAGCATGATTTTTTCGCTTAAAAGGGTACAAATAGCATGATTAAAGGGTACAAATAGCATGAATTAGGGTACTAATTTTTATTTGTACCCTAATTGTTAAAATCCTAGATTTAGATATCTTAATTATATCAATTAGGGTACAAGTAAATACCCGTACCCCTAGCTATTAAGGGTACAAAAATCATGATCAATATTTGTGGTATATGGTAATAACCAATGAATAAAAAAGAGAAGACATATCCAGTTAGCACTATGGCTATTCAGAACAGAGTTACTGAATGCTTTAAAAGCATGTCTGTTGATGAAAAACGAATTTTAATAATGGCTTCTCCAGTTGCCAGAAACATTAATGCTACTGAACAAGATTCGATACTCATATCAGCACAGCAATTCGCAGAAGAATGCGGTATCAAAGTGAATTCAGCATATAAACAGATCGAAATAGCATCTAAAAAATTAGTTGATCGATCTTTTTCATATACCAATGAAAAAGGGAAAAAAGTCTATTCAAACTGGGTGATAGATGCGACTTATGAAGACGCAGGAGTTAGCTTAAGATTCACATCTGTAGTATTAATGATGTTGAAAATTCTCGACAAGTACAATCCATATACTCGCTATAAAAAGGATGTTGTTTTAAAGTTGAAGAAAGACTATTCCATTGATTTTTATCACTTAGCTAAAAAAAGCGAAAAATTAGGTAACTTTGAGTTAACTATTGATTCTATGTTTATAGAATTTGGGCTACCTGAATCTTATAGAGATCTACGGAATTTAAAGCGGAGGGTTCTTAAAGACCCAATTGATGAAATCAATAAGCATACTGACATCGATTTAACTTATGAGCCAATCAAAAAAGGGCGCTCCGTTGTTGGCTTCAAATTCACAGTCAGAGAAAAAACTAAGCATAAAACCATTACAGTACAAGGGCGAGATAAAGACACAATAGATATGTTCTTCAAAATGTCCGACTCTCAAATCAATATGTTTGGTAATCAACTTTCAAAATTGCCTGAGCTTGGAAAGTATGCAGTCGGAAATGAAGGCTATGAAGCCCTAGCATCACGAATCAAAGACATGCTTAAAGACCCAGAAAAACAAAAATTGTTAGTGCCACATTTGAAGAAATTGGGGTTCACACCGTAAAATTTTAGAGTCACTTATCGCACACGCGATTTTTAGAAACGAGAAAAAACAATTAACAATATATTGACAGTCACTTATCGCACACGCGATTTTTAGATTAAATTAGAAATGCTAATTTTGATAACCGCCATAGTCTATTTGATGTGGGTAATATCAAAGAGACCTATCTGGGACATGATTTGTACCTTGCTGAATAAATCCATCAATTCTTTTTCTAATGGCTCTCATCGCATCTGGATTAAACTTCGTCCGGCGATCGTCTTTAGGTCCAAACATATCATCATGATCAAGCATAAATCTTAAGCTAGCAACAGTATTAGCTTCTCCATCAGTCGTAACTTCTTCAAATACGATAACAACTAAAGGATCATGTTCTCCAGTCTTTAAGAGACGTGCATGATAAAGACCAGTATACCAAGGAGAGGAGTTTGGAGTTGAATTTGTATCTTTTGCTCGACCATATTGTCGGTCTGCATCTGCTGTGTAAATCTCAATAAAGCCTTGATTCGACCATAATTCAACTAGCGCCTCAATATCTTGAAAATATTCCTCTACGATATCGTAGGTGTATCCAATAGATTCACTAATTTCAAAAAAGAGGTCATGTAAAAAGACCTCTGAAATTTCTTGGCGTTGAACTGGGTTATCAAGCGGTTGCGACATTCTTCTTTGAACGTTCCTTGGACATTAGAAAAGCCTTGCGAAGATTTTTTCCAATTTCTTCACGAGTTGAGCCACTAACCTTAGTACCACCAATACCATTACCAAGCTCAACAAGAGCAAGAACAGCAGGGTTCACTTTTTCGTTAGTATTTAACATTTTATTACCCCTAAAGGAGTTCATATTTAAAAACCATTATATATTATTATATAACAATTGCTAATATTCTATAACGTTCAGTCATCTTACATAATTTTAATTTCATCAAATAAAAAACAAATCAGAGCCAATAGATTTACATATCACTCAACCGTTTAAAGGTTTTTTCATGGCGGATTAATATCTTTTTTTTCAGTAATCTGATAAGTTTTTCACCCTCTTTTCCTGTGAGATCAAGCTTTTTAGTAGGTCTAATCTTCGGGCGATCAACGATTTCAACGCCATATTTTTCCATTTTAAACCTTTAAAAATAATAGAATTTCAGACCAAGAAAAACGGCTGAAAGTATTGCTGTTACTACAATCCCACCGACTTTATTGCCTAGCCTATTCTTGGAGAAAAGGAAGAACCCCACTCCAACCAACATGAAAAACCCAACGAATAAAGAAATTCGGGCTTGCGATGGCTCAATTTTAAATATTGCCCCAGCAGCTAATTCACAGAAAATTGCAGTCGCAAAAAAGATCGTAAAAGCCAAGCCTGCAACGATAAAACTGGTTTTAAAATCTTTAAAAAACACATCATTTTTTGGTGGTGTATCAAAAAGTATGCTAAAAAAAAGCAGGTTGAATTTTGATAAAATAG
>CALAYS010000044.1 GCA_937895515.1 uncultured bacterium | reverse complement strand
TATAACTGGCGCAAAAAGTACGGAGGAATGGAAGCCAGTGAAATGAAGAAAGTGAAAGAACTAGAAGCAGAAAACACACGCTTAAAGCGGATGTATGCTAATTTAGCCATGGAATTGGATGTAGCCAAGTATATTATAGAAAAAAAGCTCTAAAGCCTTGCCACAAGAGGGATATGGTTGAGCAGCTTCGTATAGAATATCCTCAATCCGTGAGCAAGGCATGTCGTATTCTTAAAATGAGCCGTAGTACGCTTCATTATAAATCCATAAAAGACGACAATTTTTTTATTACGGCTTTGGGATCATTAGCCGAAAAACACCCACGTGAAGGGTTTTGGAAAAGTTATGGTAGACTTAGAAATAAAGGAGTTGTGGTAAATCATAAAAAGCTTTATAGGATCTACAAAAGTATAGGACTGGCAATGAGAAGAAAATATAAAAAGAGACTTCCTAAAAGAGAAAAGAAGCCACTAGTGATTCCCTCAAAATTTACTCAATCATGGAGTATAGACTTTACTAGTGATGTCTTGGAGAATGGTCGTAAATTCAGAAGTTTCAATGTAATTGACGACTATAACAGAGAAGTGCTCTTTATTGAGGTCGATTACAGCCTAAAAAGCAGCCGAGTTGTTTGGGTGCTTAATCATCTGATAGGCAGGTATGGAAAGCCTCAGAGTATTCGGATGGATAATGGTCCAGAACTTATTGCAGGATTGATGACCCATTGGAGTAATGCCAATAGTATTACCTTTCAATATATAGAGCCTGGCAAACCAATGCAAAATGGATATATAGAAAGATTTAACAGGACTTATAGGGAGAATGTTCTTGATTCATATATATTTGAATCATTAGAAGATGTTCGAGAGATAACTGATGAATTTGTGAAAGATTACAATGAAGAGAGACCTCATGAATCATTAGCGGGATTGTCTCCTGTGAAATACAGAGAAATGGAAAAACAGAAACTTGCTGTTTTAAATTAACAGAAAATAAAATTTTGGTACAATATGAAAAATTGTCTAATTTTAAATCGTACTAAAAAAGGGAAGCTTACA
>CALAYS010000043.1 GCA_937895515.1 uncultured bacterium | reverse complement strand
TACAATGCAAATTAAAATATCTTTGTGGGTACTTGCGCGTTATGCGCCTAGTTAGGGCTGGTGTTTGCCTAGATGCGATAGAGACTGGTGGGCTGATACAAAATCAATGAGTCGGTTTTTGTGTTTAAATTTTTGCAAAGACCAAGTAAAATGTGTTTTATGAGCTTGAATACATGGTGCTGAAATGCAATCAATAAATATGCAAAATACGACAGTGTACTCTATCGGGCATGGCAATAAAGATATACAGGATTTTATTTCTGAGTTAAAGTCTTTTAATATTCAATATTTGTTAGATATTAGATCGAGGCCGTTCTCTAAATGGAGTCCTCAATATAATCAAAATGAGCTAAAGTCTGTTCTTGAAAATAATAATATAAAATATGTTTTTTTGGGTGATACGCTTGGAGGATTACCTGATGATAGAAGTTGCTATAATATTGATGGGAAAGTGGTATACGAGTTAATAAAAGATAAGGCTTTTTTCAAGAGTGGTCTTCAGCGATTAATTACTGCAAATGAAAAAAGAATAAATATTGCTATAATGTGTAGTGAGTCGAAACCTGAAGAGTGTCATAGAAGTAAGCTGATAGGAGAGGAGTTGTTAAAAAATGATATATCTATTAAGCATATTGTTTCTAAGGATACTATTAAAACACAAGAATCTGTTATTAATGAGCTTACAAAAGGCAAAGGTACTATAGATATTTTTGGAGAAAGTCTAGATTTTACATCAAGGAAGTCATATAAATGATTTTTTACACAATCGGAGTTTATAACCAAACAGAAGAGCTTTTTTTTGAAAAATTAGCCTCCAATAACATAGATGTTTTTTGTGATATTAGGCAGAGAAGAGGTGTGAGGGGTGCAAAGTATAAATTTGTAAATAGTATCTTGCTGCAAGAAAAACTGAATAAATTAAAAATAAATTACTTGTATATAAAAAAGCTTGCCCCAACCGTTGATATAAGAAGTATACAAAAGAAAATAGATGAAATAGCATTTGAAAGTAAGCGTAGTCGTAATGTGTTAGGTGATGCTTTTGTCCAAAAATATAAAGAAATAGTAATTAATAATTACAACTTTGATTTATTTATTGATGAGCTTGAGGCTAATAACGCAAAGAAAGTTGTTTTATTTTGTGTTGAAGAAAACCCGAATGCTTGTCATAGGTCAATCGTGAGTGAAGAGCTTCGTAAAAAAGGATATGAAATTAGGGATTTATAATGAAGGTATTAATTGTCGCTAAAACATATATGAGTCGGGCATTCTGTGTTGGCGCATATGATATGGATAGCCATAAAAATATTAGGCTTTTAACACCTGATGGTAGTAATCAGCCACCCAATACAAGTTTTGAAATTGGACAGATATGGGATATTGATTACATACAAAGACCTAATATTATAAGGCCACATACGGAAGATGTTTTAATACAGAAGTGTAATTATATAGAAAATATAAAAAACATAAAAGATTACTTAACAAAGCATGTTCCAATTTGGATGGGTGATCCGTCAAATATATTTAATGGTAAGGTTAATTTTCCTATTGGTAAAGCTGGGTTTGTAGAGCAGAAAGACTCTAGCTTAAATCAAAGCGTTGGTTTTTGGGTTTCAGACAAAAGTTTAGATTTGACTATTTTGGATGATAAAAAGCATTATTTGTACTTTGGTGAACAGGTATATTCATTTCCCTTTGTGGGGGCAATGGAGAAAGTTGAAACTATCCCAAGTGGCACATTACTGAGAGTTTCTTTGGCAAGATGGTGGTCTCCAGACCCAAACCAATTTCCCAAAAGATGTTATTGCCAATTATCTGGGTGGCTCTAAATAGCCCTAACTTGCGCGTCAAGTGTGACAAGCACCCAGCCACTTATGGGGCAATTTTTGAATTCAGTGATTACTGAGTTTTTGTTAATTTTGTTGTGGGTGCTTGCACCTTACGCGAATAGTTAGGTTTTTTATTTATGGATATTTCAACTCTATTGTACTCAATTGATCTGACAAAAACACTTGCAGGCTATATGGGGCTTATTGAGAGTATTGATGCAAAATTAGATAGATTATCAGGCTCAGAATTAGAAGCGGGTTTGCGTACCTTGAAACAAGCTGTAAACTCTACTGATACAGAAATAGTGTATCTTTTAAGAGATGCTAGGTCGTTCTTTAATAAATCAATTTCCTTGGAGAAAGATGAGCGTCTTTTTATAGCTTATGCTGGCCTTGCAATTTGCCATCGTAATTTAAAAGATAATGCCAATTTAAAGGATGCTGTTAAGTCTGCTTGCCAAGTTGATATTAGTGATAGCAAGGTTGCTTCAGCATCAAAATTAGTTGGTAAGTTCCTTTGGTTTGATGCAATTGGGTTTGCTGCGAACGCATATTCACACCACGTTGATGAAGCTAATATGCTGAGGAGAGAAAAGCTGAAACAAGCACAGGCTGAGCTAACTAAAGCTTTTTTGAGTTAGTTGTAGTCAAGTGTCATATACAACCTAACTTCGGCTTCAACAGCGACAAGCACCCAGCCAATTATTGTGTATTTTTTTTATGGTTCTGAGGTAATCTCAGTTTTTAATTTTGTTGTGGGTACTTGCGC
>CALAYS010000042.1 GCA_937895515.1 uncultured bacterium | reverse complement strand
TTTCCCTACACGACGCTCTTCCGATCTATCTAATGGACCTATCTCAGGATTGCTTGGAATGGAATTATTAAATCAGGTTAATGCTAAGAAAGCAGAAGCAGTAGCTAATGTAATCACAGAAGGACCTGATTTTACAAACACACAAGAAAGATTAGAAGGACCTAGAAAAGGTAATAAGTAATCCATTAGAATTTATTCAGACCCGTGAGAAATCACGGGTTTTTTATATCTAAATATATCCTAACTTTAATTTTATATCATCTATTGTCATATCCCATTTTTTTATTTTCCGGTATAAATGTTCATTCATTGCTAATTCACTAAAATTACTATACTTACATTTTACACTGATGAGGTAATCAATATGCTCGTCCTTTGTTTTAAATCTTTTTAATTTTTTTGTATCATTTATAATACCAAGAATATGACAATCAATCAAATTATATTTTTTAATTCTCTTATATAAATCAAAGTCATTTTTTTTAAGATCGCTCAATTTCACGTTTTTACATTTTTCAATATCACCGGATTTTAGCATAAATAGAAAATTCAAATTTGGTTTATAGCTTATGATCTGATCTTTGCTAACGTAAATCCCTGTAATTCCTTTTATATCATCGATCTGATTAATTAATTGGGTTTTAATATTTTCTACATAATTTCTATAATTTTTAGACTTTTCGTCAATTACAAGCAATGTTATATTAGATTTTTCACAAATTTTTCTCTTTATCAGATCTTTCTCATCGGTATGGAATCTTTTACCGTTATATTCCCAACCGATTCTCCATCTATCAAAATAGCAATCGATTTCAAGAGGTGCTATGGCATTCCTATCATTAAAACTACATTCAGTGCACAAAATATATTCGAGAATATCCTTTAGTATTAATTGAGGTATGCTAACCGATCCACCTATTTTTAAATTCTCAAGCTCTTCCAATAAACCAAATTTTCTTGCTTTGTTGTACACATAATTATCCATATAAGAAAACTCACTTCTCGTTGTGTATTTTAAAGCTTCATTTCTAACGAAATCGTATGACACATCTCTTCCGGTTTCTTTACATTTTTTAGCTCTTAAAAAATCTATTTCAGCCTTAGATCTCTTTATTCCCATACGGCCAATTTTCCTTATAACAGATTTTCTTGTCTTTTTTAATTCTAGTGCAATCTCAGCATTTGATAAGATTCTATAGTTATTTAATATAAAAATCTCCTCATACTCGCTCCATTCTGTTTGTTTGCATTGTTTTCTTTCCTTCCTTGATTTCTTCATAAAATCTTCATTTTTATAAACACCAATAGAATTTGCTTTAGCAATGAGTGTCCCCCTTTTTATATTAAGAAGGTTAGACAATTCATTGTTATCCGTTGAAGGATACAATTGAATGAGTTTTTTAGTTTTTTCCTCAGTCCAGATCATGCCAATTTTTATTATTTTATTCTATATATCCAACAATAAATATAACGGTAAACTACACGAAACAATATCAAATACCATAATATAATAATAAATAAAAAAATTAATGATACAGGAAATAAAACCAGACAAACGGATAGATCAAAAGTTGAGAGAAAATTCAATAGTGGTTTTTTTGGGGGGTACGATAGAAAATGGCACCGCTGAAATTTGGAGTTCGTATGTGATAGAAAAAATGAAACTTACTCAGGGAATGAAATATGACGTAATATTTATGAACCCGAGAAGGGATGAATGGGATTCATCATGGGTACAGGAGCAATCCAATCCACAATTCAATGGTCAGGTTAACTGGGAACTTGATAATATTGAGGATTCCAATATAATCTTTTTTAATATTCTACCAGAATCAAAAAGTCCAATAACACTTATGGAGATAGGATTATGCAAGGATAAATGTGCTTCAGTTATAGTTTGCTGTCCTGATAGTTTTTATAGAAAGGGTAATGTTGATGTGGTTTGCTCAAGATATGGTATGCAGCAATATAAAGATATTGATTCAGCATTTGGTGCTTTACTTACTGAGATAAATAGAGCAGGTAGAAGCAAAAATGTAATAACAAAAAATAAATAAAAATGAGCGAAATTAAGAAACACATAGCTGTATCACAAGTAGAATCAGATCATGGCACTTTAAGCTATCTAACATCAGAACAACCTGAAACAAAAACTAGAGAAACGACCGAAATAGGTATAGCTTTAAGAAATAAACACGTCAATCTTGAAACATATCAGGCAAAATCTGAGATTAGTCAGGAACAGATCAGTGATCTTAATTCATTCCATGGTATAAATGCTATTGAAATGGTCGAATCTGCATTAGCGAACGAATCGAGAATTTCACAAGAAAAACAAATCTATAAGAAACTTAAATTGCTTGGTTACGAATCAAACAGAAAGTTATGGACAAAATTTCAACTTTTCGCTAATAAATGGACTGGATACATACCAATGGTCAATGTATCGGAAGCAGGATCACTTATCAGAAGAATCACATTATTATCTAATATCATAGCTACGACATCTAGAATGGGACCAGCGAAATTTATTATAATCAGTCCTGGCCTATTACATCACTTCGTAAATGAGAATGGATTCACACCAGAAGATCACGATTCAGGAATGGATATAAGTGCTGGTAGCATCTATAAATGTGGAACATATAGGGATAATTTGGAGATACTTATAAATCCTACACTTAAGTGGACAGATAAAAGAGTTGTTATCGGGAGAGATACGGTTAACCCGAACGAAGGAGTATATCTTCTTGAACATAGTGAGGGTCCACAATATACAAGAATGGATAGAGTTAATTATGGATCACTAGTTCCTATGACTGAAACCATATTAAGAACAAGATATGGGTTAGTTCACACACCGAATGCATCAAAAAATTATATAACAATAACATGTACAGAGAAAAAACATAATATTATTACACATATTATGGAAAAGTACTTTAAAAGAAAAAAATAATGGTAAG
>CALAYS010000041.1 GCA_937895515.1 uncultured bacterium | reverse complement strand
TGAAGTTTGGTATTCTGACGAGGACGAACCCAGGGGATATCAAACTAAAGAACAAATAAATGATGAATTTCTGAGAAGAAGTCTAAATATAGCAACATTATGAAAGTTAAAATTTTCAAGGATTGGGATAGGGAATCACACGAGTCCGATATCAACGAATGGTTATCTAAAAATGACGTCCTAATAGATAGAATACTACAATCAGCATCAACATCATCAGGGACAACCTATATTGTAACTTCAATATTTTATAAAGAATTAGGTGATGTTGAATTTCAAAAATTAAAGTAATGGGAGACTCCACATATCACGCTACTCTACTGGGAAAGATAAACGCAATGAAATTCTATGAATTTGTGTACGATTCCAAATTTCCTAATCCATTAATTAATGGAAAATTAATTAATGGTGAGAGCTATACAATATTTATAAATTCACACACAACTGGGACACATAATAGATTTCTAATGACCGGGAAATTTAATAATGGTTATTCTAGCATCAGCTTCGGAGGTGAAATACTAGAAAGAATATTAACCATAGGAAATCCCCCTCAGTTTGAAAAAATCCTTTAAATAATTTTTTTATTCAAAAAGGATTTCGTATATTTGCCATGTAATTAAAAATCAAATCATTATGGCATACAATGTAACTACTTGGAAAATGAAAACTTTGGAGGATCTTGTTATTCCCTTATCCACTCTTTACGAATCACCCAGAAAAGATTGACATCCAAAAGAACCAAAGATTAAGGATGCTATAACTATGGAAGTTTCATTAGAATGTGGATGTGGACAGAAAATAGAAGGCATCCTGAAGAATGGGAATTTACACGTAACCAAACTTAATATGTCAGGAGAGGGATCAGGAGGATTTATCGGTATGGTTCTTAGACCTGCATTAGCAAAAAGTACAGGATCATTCTCGGCTTTAGCTGTTTGGGAAAGAGGAGACAATATAACTAATATTGGATTCCAAGATGGAGTTTATAAAGAGGAAGAGGCAGAGCTATGAAATACCCAAACCAAATAGACACGCTATTTGCAGAGCATCTGGACGGAAAGGAAGCTTTATCAGGCATCAATGAACGAAATGAATTAGATGGTGTGATGGCTAGCTCAAGCTTTAGAAACGGAGAAGTTAGAATTATCTTCTTTAACCCACCAAAAACTATTAAATAACAATTAAATCAAATAAAAATGGCAACAAGATCAAGAATCGGTATTGAAAACGAGAACGGTAGAATTAAATCAATCTACTGTCACTGGGATGGTCATCCTAGCACCAATGGAAAAACTCTTGCTGAGCACTACACGGACAGAAAAAAAGTTGAGGAGTTAATAGCTTTAGGCGACATTAGCTCACTTCATGAGAATGTTTCTCCTGCCGACGGTGTAGAGCATTCATTCGACAATCCTGCAGATGGTGTTACTGTAGCTTACCACAGAGATCGCGGTGAGGATTTTAGAGGGCCAGCAGTAAAATATTCAATGGACGGATTTGCTAACTCTGATTATGAGGAGTATGGATACGTATTCACAAAGGACAATGAATGGAAGGTTGTTGGGGTTAAAAAATGCTTCGTTTCATTAGCTGACGTTATATAATTAAAAATGGACTGGGTAACCAGTCCATTGTTGTTTTTGATATATACCCTATGAAAAAAATACTAACCTTTAACCAGCTACTCGAAGCAAAAGAGAAAAAAGAATCCTGGATGCCATCGGTGGAGGAATTTGAAAACATAGAGCCATACAAAAGCCTATTGGAAGCACTCGGTGGTCATGCAGATATTCGTGGTACATATCAATCAAAGGCATCAATTACAAAAGGGGTAAGGTTCATTAGAATCGGTGCAACCTATGAATGCAAAGTCTCTCCTACAAATAGTGGGAGTGAACGTGTTAACTTCACATATGGTGCATATAAAATATATTCAGATATCCCATTTTCAACCACTAAGGAGAGGGAAAGGGCAATGGAGCTATTTATACTATACTCAATAGGAAAAACTATAGGATATAATATTAACCAGGGGATTTTTGGAGATGTTTCTAAATTTTTAACGGGAGAAACATTATATCTGGACATCAAACAAGCTCACGTTGATAAATTTATAGAAGAGTTTATTAAAAGTGCAGAATCAGTAAACGATGAATCCTCATTTTCCAGAAAAAAACATCTTTCCTACATAAGATGGGCATATATTATTAATAGATACCTAAGGGGTAAGGGTGATATTGCTATAATGAAAGTGATTGATGAAATAGAAAAAATAGGTAAGAATAAGGAAAATAGAGATGCAATTATAAGAGGACTTATAAGATATGCAGACATCGATTCAATTTGCAAATACATAAAAAGGAACCCATTGGAACTTTATCTACTTGATGACATACCACACATTAAAAAAGAGGTACTAGAAAAAACAGGTATTAAAGACTACAGCTCAATAGGAAGGAAACTAAGAAATGGAATGATATAAATAAAATCCGGATAAATATTTTTTTATTCGGATTTTTTTATTATATTTGTATATTAAATTGTTCCAAATGAAAGTAATAGAGATAAAGAAGCATATAACCAACGGGTTCAGATTAGGACATGTGATTCTTGACGATATTAACGATCCCGAAGAAATAGAAGAGCATGTTGAGGATTGGTGCTACGATGAACCAAATGGACATGGAAATGGATGGAAATCCGAGTGGAGGGAGATTGTTAATGAGACGGAGAGAAATAAGATTATATTGGGAGAAGTAGAAAAAATGGATAGAAATATATCACTATTAGTCAAAAAAAGAGATTCATTATTAGATGACATAAATCTAGATTTCATACAATTAAAATAAGAAATATATGTTGGTTTATGATTTAACACCGGAAGAATATCTAATACCCAAGTTACATTTTGAAGATATGAAATGGGAGATATTGAATGATGTTCCTCTTGTAA
>CALAYS010000040.1 GCA_937895515.1 uncultured bacterium | reverse complement strand
ACGTGTGCTCTTCCGATCTGTCCGAGGTAAGGTTCGGTTATAAATGATAGCTCTGACTCTACAACCAATGCTGGACTTTCTTTGAATAGTTCATCAACTCCATAACGTTTCTTTCCCGTAACAGAATCAATGTTTCCACTACCGTCTACAACTCTAATTAAATCACCAGCTTTTACGTTTTTACCTCGTTTCTTCACGTATCTGTAAAATCTATCTTGATGTTCCATCCCTAGAGTTACCTCTTCGAATGCTCCGTTCTCGCTATTAAATCTCGTGTATGTTTTATATAGAGGTCTGAGTTCTGTATTTTCTAACATCGAATAAATCTTTTTACAAATATATGAAATCCTTTTGATATAAAAAAATAATTATGGATATATTTTGGTGCATAGAAACACCGTCGGCAACGGTGTGTGAATTAAATGGAATCAAAAGACCACAAAAAAACCTACTAGTGAGAATAGCAGGTTTGAACTAACATTATGAAGACCAAGCTATTGATGTTAATTAATAGTTTCCCTTATGATTTCAAGATTATTTTCGCTAAAGTGTTCCTTTTGTCTTGGAGTTTCCTCGATGAATGGCTGATTTTCCAGTTTCTCTATCACTATATTAAGAGCTTCCGTGTGGAGAACTCCTGATCCTGGCGGGAAGCATATTGTTGCTAACCCTAGTACCTCATTGTTTACATAGTGTCTAAATTTGTCTATTCCTCTGGTAACTTCGTGATCCATCGAGACGTCGTTCCAATCACCCAAAACAACCTCGTGACCTCCCTTTGCAGGATACACAAGTCTTATCACGTTGTTATGGCTAAAGTTTTTTATAAATTCTCCTAGTTTCATAATTATCTGCTATGTTATTAAATACTTTTCACTGAATAATAATTTTTGAAACGCTCTGCAATTTCTTTTATTTCTGAATCCGTCCAGGGTCTATTTTTTATACCATCTTCTGAAATTGTTAAATATACCTCGCCAAAAGAAATTACTGGTCTTTCGATTAAATATGCAGTATTAAAAAGTGTTTTCACTAAGGTGACCTCTTCTGGTGACCAATCAATATCTTTTCCTAGACTTTGGTATCTTTTGAATAGGGACA
>CALAYS010000039.1 GCA_937895515.1 uncultured bacterium | reverse complement strand
CGTGTGCTTTCCGATCTCAAAGGAACAAATTTCTGCAAAGAAAGTTGAACTTTTAGCTGAGGATCCTGATTTCTATTCTGATCCTAAAGAGCTTGCTTCCGAGATTGAATATTATATACAGAATTATAAGAATAAAGATAATCAGGGAACGTTCACCAAGGAGGATATAGCAAAGCTAGGTAAACCGACACCTAAACCAGAAATACCAGGTAGCTCCGAATCTATTAAAGCAACACAGGAGAGTATACAGAAAAAATCTACAGAGGTAGAGAAAAAACAGGGTCCAGAGCTTGCTGAGAAAAAATCAGGTCTTTTTTCTAGAACATTTTCTAAGGAAAATATTAAAGATGCCGCTGGTAAAATTGGTTCTTCTGGATTACTGAATAGCGGATTAAAGGATAAGCTTACTGGTTCATTAAAAGGATCAGCAGAGATGCTAATAAGTAAAGCAAACCTTAATATTCCGGATGTTGCTAAGAATGGTATAACATCAGGACTCTCATACCTGGATGGGTCCAAGAATTTGTCGGATAAACAAGGATTACTTGGTGACATAAAGAAGAATTTACCAAAGCTTTCAAATTTACCTTCTGTCAAGCCTAAGGCCGAATCTGTACAAAAATCTGTGACCAATACTGAAGCAAAGGAATCTCCTAGCGCAATCGCTCAAAATATAACATCAAATCCAATTCCTAGTGATACGACAAGTACTGAAAAAAGTTCAGTAAATAACGAATCAGCTTCTAGTCCTGCTTCAGAAATTACTAAGAAAGATATTGATGACATACTATCAGCTCTCAGCAGGATCGGTTCTTTATTGGAAGGACCTTTAAGAGTATCATCGATGGATTCGCCATTAAGACCAGACTCAAGAAGGATTTAAAAATAATTCTAAAATTATTTTTTTATTCCGTATTTTTTATTTATATTTGTAGGTAATAAAAAATGCACCATATGAAATTCGAAATTCATAGTGATACCTCGTTTATAAATGAGGGATTTCTAAAAAAACCCACGTGGAAAATTAAAAAAGCTAAAATTGGAGAATGTGACTCCTACGAGGTTTTTTATTCTGAAGATCCAGATTTTAAACTTGATAGTGAATCTAGAGAACATCAGAAGGATTCGATATACATGGAGATGGCCAAAGTATGGTCAAAGAATTCTAGATGTAAAAGAATGCAAGTTGGTTCACTTATAGTGAAGGGCAAGTCAATAATATCGGATGGATATAATGGATCTCCTAGTGGATTTCCTAATGTGTGCGAAGAGGATGACGTTACTCTGCCATATGTTCTTCATGCTGAGGCTAATGCAATAACAAAATTGGCTAGAGGAACACAGAGCTCTGATGGGTCAACATTATATGTAACATTATCTCCTTGTTACGAATGCTCTAAATTAATAATACAATCCGGTATTAAAAGAGTAGTATTTTCAGAAATTTATAGAAAACCAGAATCAATAGCTTTTCTTGCAGAGGCAGGGATAGAAATCTTAAGAAAAAAACAATAATATGCAAGGGAAGGAAAAAAATATACAAAAATTAGCATCGGAATTTATAAAGTGTAGAACTGATAAGTCATTTAAGAATCTATTTGAAAGATTAAAGCCCGGAATATTGAATCATTGTTTTCTAATAGTTAAAGACCCTTCATTAGCTGAGGATGCCTTTCTTAATACCATGTCAAAAATATGGCAGAAGATAGAGCAGTATAACGAGGAGAGAGGTAATTTTTCTACCTGGTGTTATAATATAGCAAGGAATGAAACTCTTTTATTAATGAAGGAGGAAAAAAAATATAATGCGAGAACAAGTTTGGAAATGGAATTCTTTTCTTCCAATAATGAAATCGGTGATATCGGTGGTATCTACAGCATGGAAGAGGATCAGTCTAATTCATTCTTTAATGAAACCAGCAGATTTGAGGAAATCTATGAATCGGTTATTGGTGAAATAGAGGGACTACCTGACTTATATAAGAATATAATGATTGATAGGGAAATCAATAATATGAAATATAAGGATATCGCTGAGAAATACGGTCTTAAGAAAAGATCTGTTGCTACTAGAATAAGAAGAGCAAGAAGTAAAATAACAAAAAATATTGGTAATGAAGCAGTTGAGGTTATTACCGGTAAAGGAAGAGGAAAATGCAAGAAATAGACTTAGAGAAACTTTGATTCTTTTTGCTGTATAAAATAATAAAATATTATGTTTAAATTACCGAGAGTACTGAAGGAGATATCCCTATATAGGGAATATACCAAACAGATAAAAGCGGAGGAGCTTAATTCTCCACTATGGAGCAGGAGGAATTTAAGGAGAGATTATCTTAATAGAATGTATACTGTTATAAATTTGCCACCCGAGGTTTTGATGTCGAATGATCTACCAAAGGAAGCAAGGCCATCATTTGTACTGAATGAGATAAAACCGATAAATGAGTACTTAAAATCTTTAAATCTTGAGGAATTACTTACTGTATGGATAGAACCAGTTAAGGGTACTAATGAGGAATCTTATCTTGTTGTTTATCAGTTTGTATTTAGAGAAATTAGCTGGCTCTGGATATTTAGATTCATTTTTGAAATCTCATTAATATCATTTATTATATATAAATGGGAATGGATATCTAATATATTGCCTATTCAATGATAGAATCTATAGAGAGAGCAAAGAAAGAAATAAATGAAAAGCTAAGATTTTTTGACGATCGTAATTTTAATTTCGACGAACCCAGCCATGTATATAGGTATAATGGTGTAAAATTTGATTCTGTAACTACATACATTAAGAATTTTAAAACACCATTTGATAAGGAATATTGGTCAAAAAGGAAAGCTAGAGACCAGGGAGTTGATCAATCGGTTATATTGGAGGAATGGAAGAAGAAGGGGGACGTTGCTAATGATCTTGGAACTAAGGTTCATAAATTTATAGAAGATTTTTGGAGCGGACTGAATCCAGAATTACCAGAGATAGGTACTGAATATAGAACTAGAGTTGATAAATTTATGGATCTATATAATAGAAAATTCCATTCTCTTGTACCACTTAAATCGGAACTTAGAATTTTTTCTAGAAAATGGAGATTAGCCGGTACTATAGATCAGCCTTTCCTTTTTTGGGACTCTAAAAGAAATAAGGTTCTTTTTATACTTGGTGACTGGAAGACAAATGGTGAATTTAAGGACGATAATCATCCGAAGGGGAAATATAAGAAGCTACTTAGACCTTTCAATTCATTTTATGAAAATCATCATAATGAATATTCTATACAGATATCTCTATATAGATTAATATTGGAAGATGAACTAGGAATAGAGACTGAGAGCGGATTTCTATGTCACATAGGACCAGACG
>CALAYS010000038.1 GCA_937895515.1 uncultured bacterium | reverse complement strand
GATGCCTTCTTTTTGATACGATCATACTTTATCTCCACCCTCCAGCAGATAAAGGTTGACACAATCAGGAAGCCTGTAAGCAAAAAGGACCTTTGTGATTATGGTGCTGACCATCTACGCATCAGCTAGACATATTTTTTATCATATAATTTTTTCATTGTGTTTTGCTATTCTACATGAAGTATTTTTTAAACAGTTCATTCAAACATTAGATTAAGATTATAAGTTTTATGCTATATTATATTTATGAATAAAGTTGATGGTATTGAAATAATGAAAAAATGTGCCGCGGTGGGGGACAAGATATTTAGTAAAGTTTGTAATGGTTTAAAGAAGGGTGTATTTACAACCGAGCTTGATCTGGCTAATTTTATTAAAAATGAAATCCATAAATCCGGCGGGGTAGAATCTTTCCCTGTAATTATTACTAGTGGCAAAAGAGCAGGTAATGATATTCACCCAATTCCAACTGATGCTAAATTAACTGGTTTTGTAATTATAGACTTTGGGGTAAAGATGGATGGGTATTGTAGTGATATGACCAGAACTGTATATGTCGTAGACCCTGAGAATCGAAGGATAGATAAACCTAGTAAGACCGAGATTGACCTATACAATACTGTCCTAAGAGCCCAAAATGGCTCTATAAAGTACTTTAAAGCCGGTTTTCCAGTATCTGCATCAGACGCGTATGTACGAGGCTTTTTAGCCAATTCTAACTTGGAGGTCCGACCTCCAAGTAAAACATTGGACCAGTATTTTATACATACACTAGGCCATGGTATTTCAAAAAAAGTCCATGAAAATCCAAAAATTTATTATAAATCAAGACAAGTTTTTAAAACAGGCCAAGTGGTCACCAGTGAACCGGGGATTTATATACCGAATACTTTGGGTATAAGAATTGAAGATATGTATTTAATCACTGATGATAAACCAATCCAAATTACTAAAAGTAAAAAAGATTTATTAGTTTTTTAAATAAAAAATCCCCGTATAAATACGGGGAAAAGTTTAATTTTGGACTTATTATGGTCCATAGTTTCGATTAGGTTTGTATCCATCTGGAACAATTCGCTTTTTAATCGCATGGAAATTATGGTTAGGAAAATGTTTTTCCAGTTCCATACAGACTTTTTCTATTTCTTTACCATCCTCTATTCTTACTTTTAAGTTTAATGTAAATTTTTTCATTGTTTTGTAAAAAATAAATCACAAAATTTATTCATTGTTTTGTTTGATATAAGCCCTTCTACATTAAAATGTAGTTGATAAAGTTGGTCTCGTGTAATGTTCTTTTCTTTAATTTTAAAAGCAAGAATTTCAAACGCGATTTCACCTTCTTTTTCGTTATTTAAAGGGCATGGATGGGTGTAATACTTTAGCAAATCATCATACTGTAAACCTGTTTTTTCTGCATATTCTAATGCAGTGGATTCAGGATGAGTACGATTAGGTTGGGATAGAAATAAATCTTTTTGTTGATTCATAATTAGCCTTGCAACAATTAATCGGATTTCTTTTTCGAGTGGTTTTTTAATTCTTTTCATATGTATATTATTTAATTTGTTTATATTTTTAGTTATTATTTTTGTTGTATTTTAAATTATATAAAGAACAAAGCGACCCTGAGAGGCCGCTTTTAAAAGTTCATATTATTTAGAGAGGAGTATTATATACACAAACGCTCAAAACCAGCCTTTAGGGAAAGGTCTGTTCGACGACGGTTTTGTGTAAATAAGTGAGCCATATATTTATATAATCATAATGATTAATTTATTGCAAGTTTATTTTATATTTCTTTGCTTGACGGGGTATCTATATTCTAATACAGTAATAGTATGTTTGAACAAATTATCGAATTGAATGGAAAAGAAAAAGGATTAACAAGTATAATTTTGGTAGGTGTTCATGGTAATGAAAAATGTGGAATAGAAGCATTGGAAAAAATACTTTCTAATCTTGAAATTGAAAAAGGACAAGTATTTTTTGCTTATGGTAACCCAGAAGCTATAAAACTAAATCAGCGTTTTACACAAGCAAATTTAAATAGAATGTTTAAAAATGATGAATTTTTATCGGAAGCTGACAAACAAAGCTATGAATATAACCGTGCTCAATTTTTAAAAACTTATTTTGATCAATCAGATGCTCTTTTGGATGTACATGCTAGTTCTAACCCTATTAGTAAACCTTTTATAATTTGTGAACCTAATGCCAAAGGAATTATAGAATATTTGCCTGTGGATTTAATTGTTTCTGGTTTTGATGAAGTAGAGCCAGGAGGAACGGATTATTATATGAATAGTATTGGTAAAATTGGGATTTGTGTAGAATGTGGGTATTTAGGTAATCCGGAATCAACACAAACTGCTATTAAGAGTATTTTTGCTTTTCTTAAAGCTAGGGGTCACATTACAAATGACTTGGCTACTAATCAGCAATCTTATATTAAAGTTTGTGATTTATATCTAACAAAGACAGATAGTTTTAAATTATCCAAACCATTTATTGATTTTGAAGAAATTTCAAAAGACCAAATAATAGGAGTTGATGGTGGTGTGGAAGTATTTGCAAAAAAAGCTGGTCTAATTTTATTTGCTAGAAATAGAGATAAAATAAACGAAGAAGGTTTTTTGTTTGCAGAAAAAAAAGATTCTTTTATTTAAATTCTTAGTTTATTTCATCTATTTTAGCGGCTAATATAAAATCATTTCCGGAAAGTCCATCAATTGCATGAGTAGATAAACTAATTTTAACCTTGCCCCAGCCTAGTTCAATATCGGGATGGTGGCCTTCGGTCTCGGCAATTGCGCCAATTTTGTTAGTAAATTCTAATGCTGTTTTAAAGTCGGCAAAAGTAAATTCTTTAGATATTATTTTTGCGTCAGGGGATAATACCCAGTTAGAAATATTTTTTATTAAAACCTGCGCACTTACAGGATCTATTGGCAAAGTTCCACCTTCACAAGGCACACAATGTCCAACTGATAAATTATTTGGGTCATAATTTTGTTCCATATTCTAATTGTAGCATAAAAAAATGCCGTATCTAAACGGCATAAAATGTAGTTTTCTTAAAAACTCTAAAGATATTCTTTTTTAAAATCTTCAAATGTTTTGTCTGTCTTAGGGGTCACACCATATCCTGAAAATATTTCAGTGTTATGATCAAAGGCGCTAAAACGTCTTAAAATTTCAGCATCAACACATGGAATATATTGCTGAAGTTTAGGTTCACGGATACATGTTTTTAATATCTCAAGAAGGGAAGGCCCTTCGTATTGGTCAATATTTTTAATTTTCATAATTGTTCCTATTTAAACATAGACTTATAAAACTAGCAAATAAATTTGACAAGGGCTTCTTTAAGTAGTAATTTAAATAGGAAATTTAACAACAACTTAGTTTATTAAAAAAAATGAAAAAGGAAATTTTAGACTTAAACAAAGCCAAAAGTATGGTTGAAAAAGCTTTTGAAAACAGAGAATTATTGAAAGATGATCTGTACCAGAAAGTAATCCGTACAGTTATTGAAGCCCTTGATAAGGGTGATCTCAGGGTTGCGGAACCTATTTTACAATCAGCCATTGAAGACTCGGAATGGAAAGTAAATGACTGGGTAAAAAAAGCCGTCATTCTGTATTTCCTGGTTCAAAAGGTTGAAAAAATGAGTGCCGGACCACTTGAATGGTGTGACAAAATACCACTTAAGACCGGTTATGCTGAGTTAGGAGTTCGCGCCGTTCCGCATGCAGTTGCCCGTCATGGAGCTTTCATTGCATCGGGAGTCATTCTTATGCCCAGTTATGTGAATATTGGAGCCTATGTTGACAGCGGTACTATGGTTGATACCTGGGCCACTGTTGGTAGCTGTGCCCAAATTGGTAAGAATGTTCACCTGAGCGGTGGTGTGGGTATTGGTGGAGTTTTGGAACCCATTCAAGCAGCTCCTGTTATTATTGAAGACGGTTGTTTTATTGGCTCGAGAAGTATCATAGTTGAAGGTGTAAGGGTTGGCAAAGAAGCTGTAATTGGAGCTGGTGTAACCATTACCATGAGTACAAAAATTATAGATGTTACCCAATCTGAGCCTAAAGAATACCGTGGTTATGTGCCTGAGCGCAGTGTTGTGATACCGGGTACCCAAATGAAATCATTTCCAGCCGGAGAATATGGTGTTCCATGTGCTTTAATTATTGGTCAACGCAAAGAAAGTACTGATCTTAAAACATCACTCAATGATGCCCTTCGTGAACATAATGTGGCCGTGTAATTTTCTTTAATTTTAACCTTAAAATATTTACTGATGATACAAAGAAATTTTAAAACTGCTGAAGAATTCAAAGAATGGGTACCAATTTTCTGGGGAGACGGAGAAAAACCTTTTGCATATGTGGTATGTGAAGCATATTATGATCAAAAAGGAAACTTTGTTTCAGTTAAAGCTTTAACCGTGAATATACAAAAATATTTCGGTTTTGCCGCCGCCGTTTTTGATTTCAATGGCCACACAAAGAACCATGGGGTGATTTACCAAATGATCGTAAGAGCCAAAGATTCAGAGACATTTATGAAAAAATACTTCCGGGGGTTTAAGAAAAACGAAAAGGGTCATTATGGCTTAAATGTCATGAGAGAAATCGGGATCAAAAAAGGTAAAGACATAATAGTCGTATTTTATCCTACGGTTGAGTGTCTAAAAGCTCCACCTGCTGATTTAATTGATGGGGTTTGCAAAAGTGTAATTTTGATTCAATTGCAGGAACCGGAATATCTCGCAACTTTTGGAGAGTAGGACCTCCTAATTAAAACAAACTACCACCTGTTTAGGCAGGTGGCTTTTTATTTCAAATTTTTAATTTACTCTCTCTTACCCCTCATTTCATTCGGGATGTTCGCGCATATTTCTTTAGTTGACGCGCTCCACATATTCACCAGTGTCGGTATTGATGCGGACTTTTTCACCTTCTTCGATGAATAGTGGTACCTCAACTTGGGTTCCGTTTTCCAACGTTACGCGCTTGTTACCACTGTTAGCACTGTTGCCTTTGATAGCAGGTGGAGCTTCTTTGATAGTGAATTCCATTTTAATTGGTAGTTTAACCCCAATTGTTCGCTCTTCATCATCAAAATCAAATATCATAGCTTCAACTTCGGTATTATCTTTAAGCCATTTTTTAGTTTCGCTAACTAAAGATTCATCTAATTTGAATCGATCAGATGGGTTTTTGATATCACAAAACCAAAATTCATTACCCTTTGCATAAAGGAATTTAATTGGGCGCTTGATAATATCTGCCTCTTCTACAGTATCCGATGCATGGAAAACAGTATTAACCCCACGGCCACTTATAAGTGAACGCATTTTAACCTGGTTTTGAGGCTTGCGTTGCTGAGTCCGCGCAACGTGGTTATCTAGTATTACATAAGGCTCATCTTCGTAAATTATGACCTTACCTTTCTTAATTTCATTATAATCTAACATATCGGTATTCTATATTAATAAATTTAAATTTTCAAGTTAAAATAAACATTTCTTGAAATGTTCTATATCTAAACAGCTTTTTCCTCGGTCCGTAGCCTGTGGATCCTCGGACAACTTGTCAAAAGCTTTTAGATATTTTACTTATTCGTCACTAGATGCACTGCTTTTTACAAAGTTGGCTTGCATTGTGTCGAATTGGTCTTTGATGTCACCTAAAATTTGTTTAGCGATTTTTGGATTTTCACGCAGGAATGTTCGGCTGGCGTCATATCCACGAGCCAGTTTGATTTCTTCTTCGCCATCTTTACCAACTTTTACTGGTTTGTAGACATATGATTGACCAAGTTTTTCAATAACTTTACATTGTTCACCCAATGCTAATAGTTCACCTTCGTGAGAGATTCCTTCACCGTAAATAATATCAAATTCAGTTTGTTTAAATGGTGCAGCAACTTTGTTTTTAACAACCTTAACACGAGTTCGTGACCCTACAACTTCTTCACCTTTTTTAATTTGAGCAATACGGCGAATGTCTAAACGAATAGATGTGTAAAACTTTAGAGCTTTTCCACCTGGAGTTGTTTCTGGGTTACCAAACATTACACCAATTTGCATACGAATTTGGTTAATGAAAATTACCACTGTGTGTGAGCGCGCTACAATTGCAGTTAGTTTACGGAGTGCTTGGGACATCAGCCGAGCTTGTTTACCCATGTGAGATTGACCCATGTCGCCTTCGATTTCATCTTTAGGAGTTAATGCTGCAACCGAGTCAATAACTACAACATCAACTTTACCAGACCGAATCAGGGCTTCGGTAATTTCCAAAGCTTGCTCACCATGGTCAGGCTGAGAGATTAAAAGGTCATTAATTTTAACACCAAGATTTTTTGCATATTCTGGATCCATTGCGTGTTCCGCATCAATATATGCACATGTTCCACCTTTTTTTTGAGACTCAGCTACAATGTGTAGTGCCAAAGTTGTCTTACCACTGGATTCTGGTCCAAAGATTTCAATAATTCGCCCACATGGAACCCCGCCAACGCCAAGAGCCATATCTAACCCGACTGATCCTGTTGGAATAACAGATAGATTTATTTTAGGAGCATCGCCTAATTTCATAATCGAGCCTTCACCATATTTTGATTGGATCGAACGCAATGTTGATTCTAGTTCATTTGTACCAATTTCACCCTTTGGAGTCTTTTTTGCTTTTTTTGTGATAGCCATAATTTATTTTTTAATTATTAATAATTGTTTCTTGATCATTTAAAACATCAGTAGCTGTATTTGCAACTGCAATTGGGGATACAGGTTTTATTTCCGGACGATCTGTAACATTACCATTCATAACCATTTGTTTGGTATGAGTTTTGCCTCGGACATCAACTGCTTCTAATGTTATTTTATTTATTCCACCAACAAGTATAACTTCATCTGTAAAACTACCATCCGGGTCCATCAATATTGCTCGTCCGTTAATTGATAAGCTTCTAGCATGCATGGCTTTACCTTTTATTTCTACTGAATTTTCAGATAATGTATTATCTTGAATTTGCATTGTGGTTATTTTAACTCCACGCAAAATCGGGATAATACGCAATACTCCATAACTAACAACTAATACAGCAAAAACTAAAAGAATCGTTTTCCATAATTTTCCTTGTAAGCTGTTAATTGAATGAGTCATATGATGAATTAAAATTTATAAATTAAAAATCAGGTTCGTTTGTACTATTGTCTATACTTCTACCACCTAAAACTTCCCGAGGTTTTGCACCATCTGATGGTCCTATTATACCACGGTCCTCGAGCATATCCATTAACCTTGCTGCGCGGGCATAACCTAGTTTTAGTTTTCTTTGTAGGTAAGAAGTAGAAGCTTTACCGGCTTCAAGAATTGCTTCTTTAGCAAGCTCGTACATTTCATCATCATCGCCAGAGTCTTCAAGAGAGGCAGAAAAAATATCACTTGCACTACCATTAGCATTAGCTGTTGTAAAACTAACTTCATTAGGGAGCTCGTCTTTATAAGCATTAACCAGATATGCTACAACTGACTTAACTTCTTCTTCAGATATAAATGCGCTTTGTAGACGCTCTGGTTGAGGAGAATCCGATGATAGGTATAGCATATCTCCACGACCCAAAAGCTTTTCAGCTCCTGGTTGGTCAATAATAGTACGAGAATCAATTTGTGAAGCAACTTGCAATGCTACTCTGGTTGGGATGTTGGCTTTAATAAGACCAGTAATAACTTCCACACTTGGACGCTGAGTAGACACAACAAGATGAATACCAACCGCTCGAGACATTTGTGCAAGTCTTACAATTCCGGCTTCAAGTTCTCTTGGGTATGCTTGCATAAGGTCTGCTAACTCATCAATAACAATGACTATATATGGCATTGGGTCCGCGTCAGGGGTCTTCTTTAATATTGTATTGTGGTATGACTCGATATCACGAACTTTACAAGATTCAAGTATGTCATAACGGCGATCCATTTCTTTGTGAGCCCATTTTAATGCCATGATGGCTTGCTTTGGTTGAGTAATAACAGGTGAAAGAAGGTGTGGGATACCATTATATAGTGTTAGTTCAACTCTTTTTGGGTCTACGAAAATAAACCGCAAGGCTTCCGGACCGTTTCTATATAATAGTGATGTAATTAATGTATGAATAGTAACTGATTTACCAGACCCGGTAGTACCAGCAATTAATGCATGAGGCATTTTGTTAAGATTAGCCACGACTGATTTACCTGATAGTCCACGACCCATAGCAATAAGTAGTGGTTTTTTACCTTCTGCAAAATCAGGATCAGAGAACAAGCTAGCTAGTCCTACCATTGATTTAACTTTGTTTGGGATTTCAATACCAACCAGTGATTTACCAGGAATTGGAGCTTCGATACGGATAGGGTGGACAGCTAACGATAAAGACAAATCTTGTTGAAGCGCTACAATACGAGAAAGTTTTACACCTTGGGCAGGTTTCAAAGCGTACCTTGTTACTGTTGGTCCAACAGTAACTTCATCCATTTCTACATTGATACCAAAGTTTTGTAATGTGCGTTTGATTATGTTTGAGTTAGCTTTAATGTCACCAACATTTGGTTTACCTTTGTCTGACTCTAATAGTGAAAGTGGAGGAGGAGTGTATGTTGTTTTTTTATGAGCTTTGATTTCAAAATTTGCTGGACCAATATTTGTCATCCCGCTAACTTTTAATTCTTTGTTTGATTCGGGTACAACTTTTTTAGGGGACAAGATTGACTTTAATTCTTCATTAACAGATTCGTCTTCTTCATCGTCTTCTTCATCATCGTCATCAATATCATCAACATCGTCTATTAAATCTTGGTCAGTATCTTTGCCAAATTTAGGAAATTTAAATTTGAAGAAATTCAAAAAATTAAATCCATTTGGTCTCTTTAAATGACCAGTGTCAGTTAACACTAATAGTGAAATTAATAGGATACTAAACAAAAATGCACCGGCTATAAAACTACCAATTTGTGCCCCCAATGTTAGCGCTAAAATATCACCAGCTGTACCGCCCAGATGTCTCACTGGTCCGATAATATTTACAAGTGCAAGAAAAACAAAAACAGATACAAACCCCAAAATGCTCGACAAAATTCTAAAATTTAATTTCTTTTTTAGGACTAATTTGATACCCAAAATTCCGGTAAAAAGTGGTAACAATGGGTATGCAATTCCAAAAATATTATATAATTTTTGGTAAAGAATTGTGCCAAAATTTCCAGCTTTTTTGAATGGTCCCAAAACCAAAATCAAGGTGATTATAACGAGCACAACTCCACCAATAATTTTCTTGGTATCGGGCGAAATTGGTTCCATTTCTGGCAACGAAAATTGAGGCAAAGACAGGTCCTCATCTTTGATTCCGAAGAGCTTACCTTTTTTCTTTGTTTTATATTTTGCCATGCTGAAATTTCATAAAATTATAGATACATTATATTATTTAAAACACTAAAATAAAAGTGTGGAAAACCTTTATTTTGTGTTGTGATATAACTTAAAAATCAAAACTTAAAAGTCAAAAATAAAAGTTAAAATCCAAAATTTTAACCACATTTTTATAGGTTTAATTTTTGAATTTTAACCTTTGACTTTGCCTAACGGACATGTATAATGGACACACAAATTCTATTGGACATTAGTGTCTTATAGAAAATATTATAAAGGACATATAACATTTTATGGCAGGATTAGAAAATACCCAAACAACAAATAAGTCTTATACTACAACGATTTCCTATCGGACATCTATGTCCTTGATAAAAAATCTAGAACAAATTAGCCTAGCCGTATACATGGTGACTGACTGTGTTGAGGATGCTGAACCACTACGCTATGAAGCCCGGGGTGCAGTACTATTAGCCATGAAATCAATTTCAAAAGTCTTGGGTAATGTCCAACTAAATAGTGCCGAATTCCGCAACGCTCATGCCAACATGGTCCTACTAAAAGAGCACATTTCAATACTTGAAGTTATGGGCTTTGTTAGCACTATGAATGCCAATATTTTAACTACAGAAATTGATCGTTTTATTGCACGATTAGACACATCTATTTTAGACATAAATTCACCTCATGAATCACGCGTACCAATGCGTAGCGACATGTCTTTTGGTATTGATTTGGGTGAACTATTTTATAACCGAAACGACCAAAATGTTTTAGAAAATGGCACTATTTCTGGACTAGAAAAAGGGGATAATCTTAATACCCCAGTAGACCAAGGTTTGGGCAAAATAGAGCGTGAAATGGGCCGTCTAAAAAGACGCAGTTTGATACTTAAATTATTCCGAGAAATGCCATCAGTTTCAGGCTTTAAAGAACTAACATTAAGTGAGCTTATGGACAAATATGCTCGCTATGGAGGGGAAGGTTCAATTAGTGAAAAGACCATTCAAAGAGAGCTTGTTGAAATGACCCAAGATGGAACTTTGGAAAAAGTCGGAACCAAAAGATGGGTCCGTTACAGACTTGTTCATTCTGCAAAATAATCATAACTTTATTGTCCATAAAGCAGTGGATAACCTTGCGAAAATATCATCTAATATGGTATACTAAAATCGTGCACAATTTTATATTGTTTCGCACATCGGACCGATCATTGAAAACTGAATATCGACTAGCACAACATCTGTGTAAACGTAAATCAGTTCGGTTTTTGTAAGTGCTTTTTGTGTGGTTTTTATTTTTTTAAAAATACATAAAAAGAGATAGACACTTATGAATATCGTTTTCAATTGTCGGCAACCGTATCGGCCCTGTCGACAAGGCAGATAGTATTGTAATTAGTGTACTATTACACTATTACAATGTGATCTGAGCTGAACTAATTTTTATTAGGGATGCGCCATGCCCCGAAGATAAATCTAATTTTTATTTAGGGGCACATATGCTTCGCACACTGCATACTATATTTAATGTGCGTTCTAGTATTTATTTCCTAGAAGTATTATTTATTAAATAATATCTACTTTAGTTTCGGATAGAGGAAACCATTGTAAGAAATATAAATTGCACAACTCGTTTATTACTTGCTAATTTACATTTATGTAAATCAGGCGGTGTCGAAATAAACATAAATCGTGCATCGTAACATATATATGTATATTGATTATTCAATTATGTAGATATTGATTACAAACAATCCACTTTATTATGACTAAGTCAAAATTAATCGCTTTCGTAGCAGCTGCTGTACTTTTGGGTACAACAACTGTTTCAGCCGCAACAATGTTCACAAAGAACTTGGGCTTCGGAATGCGTGATGCAGAAGTCTCAGCGCTTCAACAACGCCTAAATACAGAAGTGGGTACATCATTGCCTGGAACAACTTACTTCGGATCTTTAACACGATCAGCTGTTAAGTCTTACCAAACAATGAAAGGTATCTCTCCAGTATCAGGTTACGTTGGTCCTTTGACACGTGCCGCTCTTAATGGTTCAACATCAACTACTCCTTCTACAAACGGTCTTCCAGCAGGTTGTTCTTCAACTCTTGGATACAGTTCTACAACAGGAGTAAAATGTGATAGTACAGGTAGTACTCCTACTCAAACAGGTCCTATTTCAGTAATGCTATCTAGCGACAATCCTGCTGCAGGAACAATCGTTGCTGGTCAAGCTACAGCTGATTTAGCTCACTTTACTTTCACAGGTTCTGGTACAGTTAATACTGTAATGCTAAAGCGTTCAGGTATTTCTGACCAAAACACACTTACAAACGTTTACCTATATGATGGTGTAACTCGTCTAACAGATGGTTATTCATTCAATAGTAATGGTGACATTACTATTAATAACCTAGGTCTTACTGTAAATGGTTCTCGAACTATTTCTGTAAAGGCTGATGTTTACGCTTCTGCTCCATCAGGACAAACAATTGCAGTTTGGTTAACAAGTGTTACTACTGCAGGAGGTACACCTTCTACAGTTAGTCTAGGTGGTAATACAATGGCTGTTGCTAGTGGTTCAACACTTGCTACTGTTGTATTCAACGCTGCTAACACTGTTTCATCTGCATCAGTAAACGCAGGAACAACAGCATACACATTCTGGTCAAACGCTGTACAAGTTAACACACGTACACTATGGCTTAAGAGTGCTAACTTCCGTATGATTGGTTCTGCTCCTTCTGACGCTTTGTCAAACATCAAACTTTATGTTGATGGTGTTGATACAGGTAAAGTAGCATCAGTGATGATGATGAATGGTTCTAACTACGCAGTATTTGATCTTACATCTGCTCCAGTTAGTCTTTCAACAGGATCACACACAGTATCAGTTCGTGCTGATGTACAAAAAGGTTCAAACCGAACAGTTCAATTCTCAATTCAACAAGCTGCTGATTTGATGATAATGGACCCTCAAGTTGGAGTTAATGTTGCTGTTACTGGTTCAGTTCCAAGTAATGCAGGTACAATAACAGTTTCAACTGGTTCAGCAACTGCTATCGTTGACCCTACATTCCAAACAATGACAAGTGTCACAGGTGGCGCTTCAAACGTTGTAATTGGTAAATTCAAAGTACATGGCTACGGTGAAGACATTAAAGTAAGTACTCTAAAGATTACTCCTTCATTCCCTTCATCTCCAACAGGAGCTTCAGGTCTTGACGAAGTAGCTTTATACTTTAATGGTTCACAAGTTGGTTCATCACAAGACTGGACATCAGGAGACCTAACATATACATTAGGTTCACAAATGATCATCCCAGCTGGTGCTGATAGTACAATTGAAATTCGTGCTAACCTACGTACTTCAAACGGTTCTACAAACTATACAGATGGTTCTGTACGAGTTAACCTAACTAGTGGTTCTGGTCTATCATACGGTCAAGGAATGAATTCATTCGCGACTGTTGACTTCCCATCTAGTGCAGTAACTGGTACAACACTTTCAATCCAAACTGGAGTTCTTTCAGTTGGTAAGAATACATCATATTCTGCTCAAACATTTAACCCAAACACACAAAACGTTAAAGTTGGTTCATTCTCTTTGCAAAACCAAAGTTCAGCTGAATCAGTTCGCGTTACAAGTTTGGCAGTTGGTTTGACTTCTGATGGTTCTACTGCTGCAACTTCAGGTCTTTTGACAAACTTCTCAAACTTGAAGACTTCAGAGACAACAGGATCAGGTGCAACACCACAAAATCCTTCAGCTTCAAATACTTTCTCAGTTGACTTTACTCTTGCACCAGGTGCATCAAAAGTTATTGATATATTTGCTGATCTAGGATCATACGATGCTGGAAACCTATATGTAACATTATTGCCTTCAGCAATTGGAACACCATCTAACGTAACACTTACTCCAAGTAGTGCTACAGTTGGTCAACAAATTGCTCTAGCATCTGGTACATTTGGTACACCTGCATTCGTAACATCTGGCTCAACTGTAGCGCAATTCGTTGCTGCTGCTGGTGGTCTAACAGATGGAACAGTATCAAAATTCAAATTCACAGCTACAAACGGAGCAGCAACTATCTCTGAGCTTAAATTCTCAGTTACAGGTGCAGGTTCAGTTTCATCTCTAAGAATTGGTAGTTCAACAGCTTCAGTACAAGCAACTCCTGCTACAACAACAGGTGCTAGTATTGCTACTGCTGGAACAACTCTTACAGTTGCTTCAGTAACTGGAATTAGTGCTGGTACAATCCTTACAACTAGTGATAACAGTGAACAAATGCTTGTAACTGCTGTAGCAAGTTCTACAACTCTTACAGTAACTCGTGCTATCAATAGTTCTACAGCTACATTCCATGCAAGTGGTATTACTGTAACTCCAAACGGTGTTGCATACTTCACTGGTCTTAATATAGCTGTTCCAAATGGTGGTTCAGGGACTACTATCGATGTATACCCAACATATTCAAACGTTGGTACAAATGGTATTGCTTCAGCTACAACTTCAGCTATTCAATTAACATTTAACAAATACACAATCGGTGGTACAACAACATCTGCTGCTATGACACCAGTTAGTGCTCCTACAATGACAATGGTTGGTTCAAAACCAACAGTTACAGTTGGTGCAGTTGCTAACGGTACATACACAGTTGGTGCTGCTTTGACTAACAAGCTTTCAGCTTCAACTATTGAAGCAATAGACATTGCTGTTTCAGCAGATGCAAAGGGTGACATCACTCTTGCTTCATTGCCAATCACAGTAACTCTAAACGGAGCTAACATGGCAACATCTACTAATAACCTTGTAGTAAAAGACAAAGATAACAGTACAATCACAACAACTAATAGTACTTCAGGCTTCTCAGGAGGTACAATGACTATTAGCTTCACAGGTGGTTACTTGATATCAGCTGGTCAAACAGCGGTATTCCGTATCTATGTTCCTATTGCAGCGGTTACAGGTACAGGTGTAAATGGTGCTTCTATTTCTACAACTCCTGGAGCAGGTACCACATTCGCGTGGACTGATACAGCAGGTGGTGGATCATGGACATCAGGTGTTTCAAACATCCCTTCTTACCCAACTACATCAGCTTCAGTTCTTTACAACTAAACTGTTAATTGGTTAAGTAAAATATCGGTTAAACGATACAAAAACCGCCCATTTATGGGCGGTTTTTTGTATTTGTGCTATAATGGCTTTATGAAAAAATTAGCAAATTTTTTACTACTTTGTACTGCTATTACACCACTTTTGGTTTACAAAAACTATTTATCACCATTTATTGATGCCAAGGTTCTCTTTTTGCGGGGGATTAGTTTTGCCGTCATTCTTTTAATTGGTTTTATTTTAGTCTCTAAGAACAATTCCAAAAATAATGATAAAGTTGAAATTTTAAATAAAATTTCCGAATTAAAAAAAGACAAATTGTTTAAATTTGTTTCTGTCTATATTGGGCTAATGATACTAAGTACTATTTTTGCTTTTAACCCATATGTGGCATTTTTTGGAGAACCATTGCGCGCCGAAGGTTTTTTAACAGTTTTTGCTATATATAGCCTATATGTTGGATTTTTAATTTTATTCAGTAAAAAAGAATGGAATAAATTTTTTGTAATTACAATTTTTACAACGATAATTTTGTTTATAATTCAAGCTCGGCAATCAGCTTTGGGTATGTACCGTTCTGATTCTTTAACGGGTAACCCTATCTTTTTGTCTAGTTATTATTTATTTAGCCTTTTTGCTGGTTTTATGGTTATTCGGTTAGGGAATAGTCTTAAAAACGGCATGTATAATTTTTTGGGTAGTGTTGGTTTGATTTTAGCTTTTATTGGAATTCTACTTACAAAAACTCGGGGGACAATGTTAGCTGTTTTTGTAGGTTTTTTAATCGTCTCTTTGATGGCAATTATTTATGGTAAATCAACCTATATTAAAAAAAATTCATTTCGAAAAATTGGTATTTGGATAATAGCTTTGATGATTTGTTTTAGTGCTTTATTTTTAGCTACTCGTAAATCTCAATTTTGGCAACACATACCTGGGCTTAATCGTTTTGCCCAAATTAGTGTTAGTGATAATACTGCTACCTCTCGTATTGAATACACCAAAGTCTCTCTTCGGGGATTTTTCCATGATCAGAGTATTTCTCAAACATTCTTAGGTTGGGGGCAGACTAATTATCAATTCTTTTGGATAAAAAATTATGATCCAGTGTTTTTCTATTATGATCAAGGTATTGCTGACCATGCGCATAATCAATTGATTGATATTTTGGTAATGTCTGGAATATTTGGATTTGTTATATATTTAATAATTTGGGTTTTGTTTGTTAAAAAAATAAATCAATTAACAAATACTGATTTAATTTTAGCATTGGGTATTGTATTTTGGTCAGTTGGGTATTTTGTAAACAATTTGTTTGCATTTGACACAGCGATGACTCTTTTGACATTTTATATAATGATTAGTTTTATTTCCAAATCTTATGAAAAGTAAATATAAAAATCAAAATAATCAAACTACATATGATACACCAAAGAATTCTAATGTCATTGGTTGGAGTTTTATAATTGGTTCTATATTTTTAGGTTTTTCATTTTTTGTTTGGACGCTTTATCCATATTACCAGATGACTGTATTTGTTAAAAATCTTGAAAAATCTTTAGCTGGAAATGCCACCGATTTATTTAATTCAAAATTTTCATTTGAGCCTTATACGCATGTCCAGCCAGCAATTCGGTATATGTTTATTTCGCACATGTTTTCTGAATACAAAGATGGTAATTTAAATGCTAGTTTTGCTCCTTTAATTAAATTAGCTATTGATAAAATGGACGAAACAGTTACTAGAACCGATGATTATCCACACTATATTGGACTTATTGGTAAATCATACGATTCTTTAGCTGACTTAACCCCAGAAAATAGTACAGAATATCATCTTATTGCTGAGAAATATTACAAAAAGGCAATCAACCTTTCTCCTGGTAATTATAACCAAGATGCCAAATTTGCATATGCGATTAATCTAACTAATCAAAATAGAGCCAGTGAAGCGCTCTCTTTAATGCGCGAAACTGTAGCTTATGATTCTCGTCCACCAGAACCACATTATTTTTTAAGTTTGGCTTTGTTTAAAAGTGGGGAAGCTTATTGGGAAGAATCATTGACTGAAATGGAATATTCTTTTAATAATGGGTTTGACCCTGGTCAAGGTCTAGCTAAAAAGATTTATGAAAAGTTTTTATTATATTTTTATAACAAAAATGATATTAAGAATTTATTAATTGTGGTTAATCGTCTGGCTATCCTTGACCCCGAGCAACATGATACATATATTGAAATTATAGATTTTATTAAAATCCATAATTATGCACCTAATTTCAACCTTTCAAATTAGATTTAAATTAAATAATGAATAAATTAGAAACAACAAACCAAGATTTAGTTAGTGTTATTATCCCAACATACAACAGTGCTGGAACTTTAATTCGCGCTATTTCTAGTGCACAAAACCAAACCCATCAAAATATTGAAATTATCGTTATCGATGATGGTTCTGATGATGATACAGAAGATATTTTAAAAGATTATATTGTAAAAAATTTAATTACATATATACATCAAGAAAATAAGGGTCCTGGTTTTGCTCGAAATGTTGGGATTAAAAAATCATCCGGGCAATATATTGCCTTTTTAGATGCTGATGATTATTGGGATTCTAATAAAATAGAAGAACAAATAAAAATTTTAAAAAATAATAATTATATTTTATGTTCAACCGAGCGTCAAAATATTGGAAATGAAAGTAGTTTTATTACTAATGGGGGGTATACATTTGGATTGCCAGCGTTTTTGTTTTCTAACCCAGTTACACTTTCTAGTGTAATGGTTAAAAGAGATATTTTAATAAAAGCTGGTCTTTTTCCTGAGAATAGAAAATTAGATGCCGTCGAGGATTATGACTTGTGGCTTCGAATGTTTCGTTATGGGCCAATGTATCATATTAATAATGCTTATACGCATTATCAAACAAGACGGACTTTAACTAGAAGAGAAAAGATTTTTTATACTAAAAAGGTTCTTCGGGTCTTTCGTAGAGCTGTTCGTAAAAATTCTGCAGCGTATTCTGTTTTGTTTTTTATAGGGTATATGTTTGTTTGGTTTAAATATCTTTCACATATAGTTTTGTATTTTTTGCATATATGAGGATTGTAATTTTATCTCCAAGTATTGATCCTGTTGGGGGGGTTGAAGTTTTTTCTCAAACATTAAAGAATGTTTTTATTTCCTACGGGCATGATGTCTCTATCATAGGTAGGGAAGATATTCAAAATAAATTTATCTTAAAAATATCAAAATACTTTGGGCTAGCGCCTGTGGCATTAGGCTATCTTTTGGGGAACAAAGCCAAATTAGGTAATTATGATTTAATCATAACTAGTGGTTTATTGGGTTGGGGATTAAAGTATGGGAATATTACAAATATTCAACATGGGACTTATCGAGCTGCAGCAGTTAGGATAGATAAAAAGAATCCTTTTAAATTTTTTATTAGGTATTGTGTTTGGGGCTATTTTGAAGGTTTATGTGCTCGCAATGCTAATAAAACTTTTGCCGTATCAACTGAAGCAAAATCTTTTGTTGAAAAATTTTACCATAAAGACAATGTAGGCATAATCCCGAATATTGTTGATATTGATGTTTTTAAACCTATTATTGAAACTGAAAAAATAATTGAAAGACAAAAATATCACATCCCTAAAGACCATAAAATTATTATTTTTGTGGGTAGATATGAATATGCCAAAGGTAAAGATGTAATGGATTCTTTAGTTCAAAATTTTGATGATCAAACAGCCTTACTTGTTGTTGATAATCAAGTGTCTTTAAATTATAAAAATAAAAAAATAATTTTAAAAGAAAATACTACTCATGACGAGGTTAATGGATTTTATAATTTAGCAGATTTATTTATTTTACCATCATTGCATGAAGGATCAGCTACGGTACTACTTGAAGCTATGGCATCAGGGCTACCATTTGTTATAAGTAATGTTGGGTTAGCGCAAGATTTTAAAAATCAAAATATATTTACTAATTCTATAGTTGATGATTTTAATGTACAAAATTATAAAAAAAGTATTAATTATTTTTTAAATTTAGATAAAATAACTATTTCTGAATATAGCTTAAAAGCAAGACAGTACATAGTGGAAAATCATTCAATTGAAATCGCTAAAAATTCGTATAAAATATTATTATGATTGATGTAATTATTCCAACTTATAATCGAGCTCTTGCATTAAGAGATAGTCTGCCTACATATATTAAACAAAAAATGTTAGGCAGTATTATTATTGTGGATGATGCTTCAACGGATAATACTTATGAAGTTGTTCAGGATTTTAAAAAAATATATCCAAATATTATTTATATTAAAATTGATAAAAAAATAACCCTTCCGGCTGTTCGAAATATTGGAATTAAGGCCGCTACTGCGGAATATATTTTTATGGGTGAAGATGATGTTTATTTAGATGAAAATCATTTTCAAAATTTGTTTGAACAATTAAATACATTAAATGCTGACCTTGTTGCTGGGCGAAGATTGTATATTAGTGCTAACCAAAGCCAAAATGAAGCAATTATTACTGCCAATCTTGATCGTGATCCAATCTTTGTAAATATACCTTTTGAAGGTTATTTTGAAAGATATATTGATAAAATACAAAAAGTCCCATTTTTACATTCTAATTCGTTTGGTAAAAGTTCTGTATTTAAAAAATATTTATATAATGAATTTTATTTAGGTAATGCTTTTCGGGAAGAGTTGGATTTTTATTTAAGAATCTTAAATGACAACGGGTCAATGTATCTATTACCCGATGTATATTGTTTTCATTTAAAAGGAGCAAAAACTAATTCCAGTGGAGGAGCTCGAATGAAAAGATTAATTTATGAATATTATGTTTGGCGAAATACATTTATTTGTTTTTGGAAAAATCGTAAAATCTTAAGAATATATTGGCATATTTATACACCAGTATTTTATGCTTTTGTGTGTTTAGTCGCGCGTTATTTTTATGGTTTTAAAAGACGAATAGTTTGGTTAATAAATAAAAAAAATGGCTAAAAAAAATATATTAATTATTAAAACTGGGGCACTAGGGGATGTTGTTCGAACAACTCCAATTTTGCATGTTTTAAAAAATGACAATATTTATTGGTTAACTAGTGATAAGGCTAAAAGTCTATTGTCTAAAGATTTAGTTAATATAATCACTTGGAAAACTAAATCAAAAATAAAAAATATAAATTTTAATATGGTAATTAATCTTGAAGAAGATAAAGAATTAACTAAATTCGCAATGTCTTTAAAGTTTAAAAAAATAATAGGAGTTTTCTTAAACCAATATGGTGATTTATCTTATACAAAAGAATCATCTGGTTGGTATGATATGAGCTTGATTTCAAAATATAAAAACGCAAATGAGCGTAAAGCTAAAAATAAAAAAACATATCAATATTATTTATTTAAAATGTTAGGACATGATTTTAAGAATCAGCCATATATTTTACCTATTAAAAATACTAAACCTAATAAAAATATTCGAATTGGTATTGAGTCCAGGGTTGGTGATGTTTGGCCAATGAAGGCTTGGGCTCATAATGAAACCCTGCATAAAAAGCTTTTAAAGCTTGGTTACAATGCATCAATGTTAACTGAGCAACCAAATTTATTAAAATATATTAAACTAATAAATACTTTTGATATTATAATTACAGGGGACACTTTAGCCATGCATATTGCTATGGGGCTCAATATTCCAACAATATGTATTTTTAATTGTACAAGCCCACATGAAATACATGATTATAATTTAATGGAAAAAATAATTAGTCCCACACTGGATAAAGCTTTTTACCGGAGAGACTATGTTAAAAAATATGCGGGTAGTATACCAACTAATCTAGTTTTAGATAAAGTCTTAAAAGTTATTGATAAAAATTATGCCTAATAAAAAAATTCTAATTATTGTTAATAAATGTCCATATCCTGCAATTGATGGGACTAAATATAAAATTTTAAATAATATTGCCGACGGAGTATATCAAGATTTTCTTGTAGATTTTTTAATCATTACTCATGAAAAAGTCTCTCAAGATCAAATAGATTATTTAGAAAATCGTTTTAATAAAGTAATGGTTTTTAGAATCTCTAAACCGCTTCTAGTATTTAGAATGTTTTTAGGGCTATTTACTAAACTACCACTGCAAGTATTTGCTTTTTATAATAAACACGCTAATTCTTTTGTCAAAGAAAATATTAATCAATATGATACAGCGTATATTCATACAATGCGCATGACTGAATATTTCATAAATTTACCAGAAAAAGTAAGGTCAAAAGTTGTTGTTGATATGAATGATGCTTTTTCTCTTAATTATAAAGATGCAAAAATAAAAGCAAAATTTCCATTAAATATTTTCTTTAGTTTTGAATATCTTAGATCTTTAAAATATGAAAAAAAGATTTTATCCAATTTTTTTAATATAAATATTATTACACAAAAAGATAAAAAATATGTATTAAATTCCGCTGGTGATATTAGTCATATTAAAAATTTTACCTGTATACCACATGGTGTTCCAGATAAATTAATTAGTCGCACTCCTGTTCCAAATAAAAATCAAATTGTATTTGTTGGGAATCTTTCTTATGAACCAAACCGTGATGGAGTTCATTTCTTTTTGGAAAATATTTGGTTAAAACTAAAACAAAAAAATCCACATTTGGAGCTAATTATTATTGGTGGGGGAGATACTAGTAATTTCCCTAAAGAAGACGGAGTTATTTTTAAGGGTTTTGTCGAAGATATTTATCCTTATATTGAA
>CALAYS010000037.1 GCA_937895515.1 uncultured bacterium | reverse complement strand
GGTTAACAGCAGACGGAATCGTTGGTGATGGAACTTGGGTGAAATTATTTGGAGCAGATAACACTGCAACTACAATTCCTGCTAGCTCATTCAAGCTCGAAGCTCTTAAAGGGCATATTCCAGAATCTGTGATTGCACAAATACCAGATACAGCAAAAGCTTTCAATATTACGAATCCTTTGAGATTGGCTCATTTTCTTGCTCAGTGTGGACACGAGAGCGGAGGATTTAAAGCGGTTAATGAGAATCTTAATTATTCTGCTGATGGGCTTAAGAAAATATTTCCTAAGTACTTTCCTGGTGCATTAAATGAATCATATGCAAGACAACCAGAAAAAATTGCTGCTAGAGTTTATGCATCAAGAATGGGTAATGGTGATGAGTCTTCAAAAGAAGGTTTCAAATTTAGAGGTAGAGGTTACATTCAATTAACGGGTAAATCGAATTATACTGCTTTTGATAAAATGGTACCAGAAGACATCATTGCAAACCCTGATCTAGTAGCAACCAAATATCCATTATCTTCCGCAGCTTTCTTCTTTAATTCAAATGGTCTTTGGACTATATGTGATAGGGGAGCTGATAACGCAACGGTTACTGCGGTAACAAAAAGGGTAAATGGTGGTACTATTGGACTAGCGGATAGATTAAAACATTTTAAAGAGTACTATGCTCTTCTAAAATAAAAACAAAACATAACACGAAAATTGAAGATAGCTCTAATATTCTTATTTTTTGTATACGTTTTGCTATATATACAAAAAATAAATAAACCAACAAAAATAATAAATAATAAAATGGCAAAGGCAAAATCCTCATCGGAAACCAAATTCGTATCAAAATCAACTAAATCGTGCGATCGCCACGCAAAAAGTAATGAATCAAAAAATAAAAATTCTAAGAATTATAAGAAAGCTTATAGGGGACAGGGAAGATAAAAAAAGCCGAGCTGATGCTCGGCTTTTTTGTTATAATTACTTGGTGTAATTATCAATTTACACAAAAGAATCCAATTTAGCATTCAATTCTTCAGGACTAATAATTCCGGTTTGCCTAAATACGACCTCGTTCTGATCTTCGAATATGGTACAAGGTATATTTTTTATTGAATACTTGGAAGCTTCTTCCGGATTCGTATCGACATCAACAACAATAAATTCCCAATCATCTCTTGATTCAGAAACTGACTTCCATTTAGGTTCATAATTTTTACATGGTTGACACCAATTTGCAGTAAATCTAATCGCTTTTTTCATTTTATTTCACTTTTATTAATTTTATTGTATTATGATTGGAATATAGTTTTTTATAATAGCTATAACCAAATTTTATAATTGCCTCACTGATGGAGGAATAAAAAATACCATCAACAATTATTGGATTCGAAGCTGGATTATTTGATCCCTTCATCTTTCCAGAAACTTTCAAGGAAGATGAAACCTTATTTGCTCTATTTTCTCTTTCCACTGTCGTTAACGAATCCCATTTAAGTATAGCAGATTTACTTCTTATATTTTTTTGATCTTCTGAAAATTCTCCATATAAGGAATCATAATTTAATCCTCTTGTGACATTTCCAGATTTTTCTCTGATTAATTTTATAGATTCTTTGGTATGTGATTTACCATAAAATGGGTTATTTTCACCATTGTATGATTCGTAGAATTTATCGAGGATTTTTTTATCTCTTATTGATAGAA
>CALAYS010000036.1 GCA_937895515.1 uncultured bacterium | reverse complement strand
TCTTCCGATCTATGCTCTTTATGTTTTACAGAGTAGAGGTATACCAAACTTTTATGATTCACTAACGCCAGTACAAAGATTAATACTGGAGAATTCGCCAAGCAGATTCAGTAAGACTGTTGGTCTTGTCGGAGAGGTGATAAAAACTGGTTTATACCATCATGGAGATTCGTCCCTTGCAGGAGCTATTTCCAAATTGGCAAGACCTTTTGGATGTTCATATGGAATATTAGAGGGAGATGGATTTTTCGGATCTCCAGTAAATCCTTCACCATCAGCACCTAGATATACCGCTGTTAAGATAAATCAAAAAATACGTGACATCATAACAAAGAATTCCGATCTTAATGAGAAGAACGAGGAGGGTGGTCATAATTGGATTCATGTTGAGGTTCCTGTCGGTTTACTTACCCATATAGTTGGTATAGCGGTTGGATATAGAAGTAACATACTTCCTAGAAAGTTTGAGGACGTTGTTGAATATTTGCAGGGATCTACGAAGCTTTTAAAGCCCTATTTTAAGGACTTTAGTGGAAAGATAAGTAAATATATGAATGAGGATAATTCGTGGCTGCTAGAGAGCGGTTTAGAGGTAGATTCAAACAGAAAAATAATAAGAATATTCGATCTCCCACCAGTGATGAGATATGATAGCTTTATTAATAAATTAGAATCTAAATTAGAAAAATCCGGATATGATTATAGAATAGAGAATAAATCACAAAGCAAATGTGAATTAGCTGTTCAAATAAAGGGTAACGTAACACCAGAAGCATTTATTTATATTGCTGATCAGATTTCTAAACTTACCAAGATCATTGTTAAGGAGGATGTTATATTCGTAAGAGACGGTAACGTTATGGAATTTGGTTCTGTTAAAGAATATCTTGATCATTTCAAGCAACATTTAGAATTAGTAAAGCTTAAAAGATTAATCAGAGACAATGATGATAATTTAAAGGAATTAGAATTTCTTGAGGCCAAATTACTATTTCTTAATTTCATGATAGAGAAAAAGAGAAAGAATGACGAGATCATCAAATTTCTATCTAATTTTCAGAGCTGGATATCTTCTAGATTGCAGAGGATAGAGATAGTTAAGCTTTCACCTGAATATATTAAGGAAACCAAAGATTCGATCGACTCTATAAAAAAAGAGATTGAAAAAGTTAAGAAGTCCATATCTATACAGGAGAAAGTATACAATAAAGCATCCATTGATGTTGAAAAGTTAGGTGACAGCGCATCTAAGAAAATACAAAATAGTTTATTCGAAACGCAGCACGATGATGGAATAGAGATATTCCAGGTTGGTGAAGAAGAATTTGAGGAAACAAAAGAGGAAGAAAATGAAGAATTTTAATAATTAAATATTTTAATAATGAGGTTAAGAATAACAAGCATACCTAATTTAATTGTCTTTTTGAAAAGACTAAAAGCAGTAGAGAAGAGTGTAATACTAGAAATAACAGGTGATCGTATTTTCTGTAAGGTTCATACGCCGGATAAGGCTACTATGAAATATTCAAGTGTTGAATTGGATAAAGTTTTTGAAACTGATTTCAATTGGGACTCAATAAAGCACGATCGTGTTAAAATTGGATTGAATGACGTTACGAGATTGATGGAGGCTTTTAAACATTTCAGACCGGAGGAAGAAGTTAATTTGGAACTTGATGTTGCAAATGTTGATGATTCCAGCGTTTCTACTGAATTGAGATTGGTTTCACCTTCTTTAACAATTAGATTGAGATGCTCAGATCTTACTATGCTTTCCTACGTTGAGGATAAAA
>CALAYS010000035.1 GCA_937895515.1 uncultured bacterium | reverse complement strand
CTCTTTGTACAGGTATACATCAGAAAATTATACAGGATAAAATAAACATAGAGCTTGATGATACATTGGGTCATCACTTTTATGATACGCTCATTATTCTAAATATGTCTCCTAGTATAGTTAGATTTGGTGACCAAAATAAAACCAAATTTGTTTCTAAGAGAGAGGAAGTGGAACCTACTATAATGAGACATTTTGACTCAGTTCTAAATAAATTCTTTAAAAGTGATGTATATAAAAAAATTAAGAAGTCTGTAGACGACAGAAGGAAAGAATCAGAATTAAAGAAAATAAGGAAAGAGAAAAAAGGAATCAGAATAAAGAATTCTAATAAATATTTTCCACCAACAGCAATGAGAGCGGAGAATCTTTTTATAGTTGAGGGATTAAGTGCCATGGGTTCTATACTACAGAAGAGAGATCCTAAAAAGGATGGAGTTTATGCACTAAAGGGAAAAATTAAGAATGCAAGGAGCCTATCCGATCTCTCAGATAATAGAGAAATATTAGAGCTTATGCAAATATTAAATCTGGATCCGGAGGGACAAAATTTAACATGTCCTTTTGAAAAGGTTGTTATTGCTACAGATCAGGATCCGGATGGAGCACATATCACATCATTGTTGATAAATCTTTTTTATACCTGGTTCCCTTGGATGATAAAGCAGAATAGAATTCATTTCCTTGATACACCGCTGGTTACCGTAGGTGATAGAGTTAAAAAATATTACTATTCGCTGGAGGAATTCAAGAAAGCTAAGGGTGACAAAAATAATGTTAGATATCTTAAGGGTCTAGGTTCATTATCATTGGAAGACTGGGATCATGTTATGTCTAACAGAAGAGTAACTGTACTGCGCGAGGATTCAGGAACTAAGAAGCATTTAGAGATGGCTTTTGGTAAATTGGCAAGCGAGAGAAAAAAATGGTTAAGTTCCATGTAATTATTTTTTAATCTCGAATAAATATTTTATATTTGCATAAAAAATAAATAAATTTATAATCATCTATGGTGAAATGGCTATTGATACGTTGGTATTCTGGAAATTTTTTATACTCTTCAAAAGCGTGT
>CALAYS010000034.1 GCA_937895515.1 uncultured bacterium | reverse complement strand
TGACTGGAGTTCAGACGTGTGCTCTTCCGATCTAAACGAGATGTATTAGTTGTTTTCCCCCCATTATCTATAATTTATAACAATATTCCTCTTCTTTCTCCCTCGAGCATTGAATTTTCCAGACCAAAGCGTCAACTGTTTATTAAATTAGACAATGAATCAGATAATAACCTTGATTTCAATCTCTTTAGGAGTATAATTTTAGAAATAGCTGATCCTGGTGTTTATAGCATTCCCATTGTTTTTGACACAACTTTTTGTGGGTATCAGCTTTCTTCAAATCTATATTTTGATGAGGATAACAACAAACTTTATTTCTTTGTGGGAAATAAATCCTCTTCGATTGCTTATTTTAAAATAAAGGCTCTTCCATCCTCTGAAGCCTTAGATAAGAGTGTGGTTGTTTCGTTTCAACCAAATGGAGATCTTTTTCTAGAAGAAAAAACTTTTACTTTTCATACAAAGAAAGAATCAATCAAACTTGATATCGTATATCCGCGCATACAGCGCATTTCAGAAAACTCTGCTTCCTTAATTTCTCCTTTCAAAACAATTCTAAACAATCTAACCAACTTTATTTTTAGACTTAAAGTTGCATCCGATGATCCTTTTCCGTTTTTTGAAATAATAAAAGGAAAAAGTATTTTTGAAGTCGACGAAGCCGGCCGTGTTTTCTTTATTACAAAGCCTTCCTTAGGAAGATATGAGCCGGAATTGAGAATCAAAACCAGATTCGATGAAGAACTTGTTCTTCAAATTCCTATTCTTCTTTTAGAGCCACTTTCCCAACTATCAACTTATGTACTCGAAGAATGTGAAACTGATATTGGTTACTCAATAGAATGTTTTATGGAAGAATGTTATCCCGTTGAGAATGAATGTTTTGAAGCCGTTGTGCCGGAAAAAAGATTTTTTCGAATAGGAAAAAAATCTAATACCTTATCTTTTAGAGAGGTTTTAATCGATATTCTTATTTTGATAGAATTTATTGTGATTGGATCTATTTCGATAGATTTTAAGTTTTCTCTAACAAATGAAACTATCGAAAAATTATCTCTTCTTTTGAGTGGCGGTTTTACTCTCGTTGATTTCGAAAATTTTTTGTTAACATTTGGTCCTATAAATCCTTCATGTCTTTATTCAAAAAAAATAAAGGGATTATCGGATGAATTTTTTTATCCTTTAAATAACTTTTATCAGAGTTTTCTTCTTGATCAATCTTCAAATTTTTCGATTAAGATTTCTCATCATATTTTTGGAGAAATCTATATATTGAGAACATAAAATATAAATTAATATCGGTGCTCTCACTTTTTAAAATTATTGATATAAACAATATTGCTTTAACTCCATCAACAATAATTTTTAATCCATAAGAATATTATCAAAAGTTTTTGGTAATAAATTGATATTTTTTTAAAAAATCTTAAATATTTTTAAGTATATCTTTTGACAGAGTTTTTTGCTAAATAAACATGCAATAGATTTTTTAACCAATATCTCATTGAAGTCGATTACGAAAACATGATCTTGAATTTCAATCAATCTCTTATTGGAGTAAACTTAGAGAATATAAAGTCTCTTACTTTGGGCAGAGATTTTAACAAATCTCTGGTTGGGGTTGACTTCTAAAATATAACATCTCTTGTTTTAGGTGAAAATTTTAACCAATCTCTTGTTGGAGTAAACTTTAATAATGTAGGGTCTCTAGTTTTAGGTGAACTTTTCAACTGGTCTCTTATGAAAGTTGATTTCGTAAATATAAGGTCTCTTACTTTGGGTTGGAGTTTTTATCAATCCCTTGTTGGAGTAAACTTTTAAAATATTGCATCTATTAATTTGGGTCCCAATTTAAAAAACTTAAAATTTTTAGGATTCACTTTTGAAGAAGGAACATGGATTAAAAATAATTTTTATCAGAAAAAATATTATGGAAGGAAAATTCCTGTAAATATGTTTTACAGTCGATAGAATTAGGGACAGTTATTGCCTGTTATGACGATTCTAAAAATATTACGTCAACACTTTTTATTGAGAGTTTTGTCTGTAAAAAGCTTCAACGAAAAGAACTAATTTTACCTTCGGTGCAGTCTTTTTAAGGCCATCTTTTATCAAATGGCAGAAGCATAGAAGAAATCCCTTTCCTCAGATGGAGTATAAAATCAAATTGTATTATATGTTGCGTTCCTAAAATTAATATGTCAAGAACAGATTGTTGTAAACAGGATTTATGTACATCCTGTGCAATTGGTTCTTACAGTTTGAATAAATTGTGTCCGTATTGTCGCTCAGATCTTACATTTTCTTAAAAAATATTAATTTAATGTTTTTTGATGGACTTGAGTTTATTACAAAAGCATATGAATGGCAAAACATTATTTAGAAGGCCTATATTTTAGCAAAATGGTTGAAAAAATTTTTTCGACTAAAAAAGAAAATATAGTCTAAACCCATTATTTTGAAAGATTGTTTAGCTTAATTTTGGCAAAATATAAAGTCCAAATGTTCCAAAAATCATGTCTGCTCAGCACGGCCACAATGTTGCCGCTGACCTATTATTCAGAAGGCCTATATTTGAGTAAATTAGTCGAAAAAATTTTTCAACTAAAAAAGTAAAAATAACCCAAATAAGTTATTTTTTGAAGAAGTCTTTTTCTTTAATGATGTTAGTTTGGCTTTATCACAAAGCAAAGGTCTATTACCGAATATTTGAGTAAACATATCCATTAAAAATAATAATAGAGTTCGTCGCGGTAAAGAATAAAATTTATCCTTTATTTTCTGCCAAGAAATCTCTTTAAAAAATTTTTACCATTATCTGGACCAGGATCTTCCGTCTTAATAGATACAGGTATTATCAGTTTTTCCTTTGAACGACGACAATCGAAATATATAAATCTTCCACACGGCGAAAGTGTTAAAAATGGATTTTCGTTCTCATGTTGCCTTTTGCATATCTCGCAATATGACGCCAAATTTCTTTTCAAAGTGACTAAACGGTTTTTAATATCAATAATCGTGAAAGTTTGATCTTGAATAAAGGGAAGTTTATTGATTATTTCTGTTTCTTCAATCGTTAGATCAGGAAAAGACGAAGGATCCCACAATTTTTTTGGCATCACTTCATAGCCCAAAACACGACAAGATACAATATTTGTGATAAGAGAAGAAAAGAGTATCCTAATAAACTCAGATCTACATAACTCAGACGAATGACCGTGAAATAATTTTTTGAAACGATCTTGTCCATATTTGGTTGAACCAAATGTCCTAAATTGTTGTATAGATTTATAAACAGCCGAATCTATATATTTTTTTGTGGGTAATGCTGACGAAATACCATCAATTACTTTGTTACAAAAAAAACGATTAGCATCCACATCTGGGAAACACCAATGATCAACTACTATATGGAAGGACATTTTGTTTGTTCCATGGGAAGAGAAAACAACTACATCTTTTTCTGATATTCTTTTATCCTGGTCAAACAATGACTTCTTTATTGAAGACAAAAGTTTCACAATGTCTTCGTCTGGCAAAAGCATGTCAATATCAATGTCAAAATATGGTTTTTGATAACGATCTCCTAAGATAACTTCGTAAAAAGTTCTATTTGATGCCGACTGTTGAAGTATTTCTCTAGCAAAAAGATAAAGAGGTTCAAAAAGAGAAAAACTACGATATTCTTCTCCTTGCTTGCATATTAAGAGTGAATCTTGTGGAAGTACAGGATAAAATCTAAGTAACCCAAATTCATGGTCTGAAGTTAGACGAGGATACCATCTTCTAACTTTTTGTGAAAATGGAACCTCCATTTTTTAAATGTTGTTAACGAATACCAACCGCTTTCAAAAGCGTATCAAAAACACCACTTGATTCTGACAAAGCTTTTGCGGCGCGTTGAGTTTCAGCTATTTGGGCTTTTCCTCGCTCATCTTCTTTTGTTGAGATAAAGTCTAAAACAATTAAATGACGTTCTTCAGGTCTTTTGATTCCTTTTCCAGGATAAAGTGACTGATCATATCTACCCTGGTCGGAATACTCAACTGTTCCAATTTCTCGAACAATTTTAACAGCTGATCCAGTCGGAACAAAAACGCCCATATCATTGAAAAAGGAACGTAACTGAGAGATGACAAAAATTTCGTGGGAACCTGAAACAACCACAATTCTATAAATAGAGTTTTCCGGATATGGCGGGAGAGAATGCATTTTCTTTTTTTCTATTTTAGTTGGTGGTGGTACCAAAAAAGCCTCGACTTCGTAATCATAATCCAAACGAAAAGATGAGGCAACTGTTGAACAAAGATCGGCTAGATGCGAAGGAAACTCTTCCCCTGGCAAAAAATGAACTTTTTCGCCGGCTTCCTCAAATAATTGTTTGGCGTCTCTAAGAGTAAAACCGTCGATTCTCTTGGTTTCATAAAAAGAATTCATAATCTTTTGTCCAATTTCAGGTTGCACAACTGTTCTTTTTTTAGCAGCTCTTCTCATTCTTCGAAGGTTAGGCATGACAATACTATGTTTTCTTCACACCATTTTTCTCAAAGTAAAAAGTTTGCTTTTTAAGAACATGTCTTCATACATTTGTTTGACTTTCAGACCTCGAAATGTTAGCTTGAATATAAACTTTAATTATAAGTTTTACTGTGCTGTATGTTTAAAAAATTATATTACATGCCAGGAGACTGTTCTTCTAACAAGACATGTCATCAAAGGTTAATTCATGTACATTCTAAAATAAATCCAATCTTTTTTCATGATTTGATTGATAATATAAAACTTTTTTATATTACACATCTTTTCATGTAATCGAAAAAGATTTTTACTTTTTTTTTGTATCGTTTAATACAAGATGTATTTCCAGTAATGGCGGTTACCATAAATGACGATGCCAAACATATCGAATTCTCACATTTTTTAATGATTCTATTGTTAAAAAACGTCAAAAGTCTGAATTTTGGGATTTCTTTCGATCGAACTCTTAGAAATGTTGATTTCAAAAAAGTTGAAACCTTAATTTTTGGGAGCGAATTCAATCAACCTCTAGAGGGTGTTGATTTCAAGAATATTAAGACATTAATTTTAGGACATGCCTTTAATCAACCTCTTGCTAATGTGGATTTCAAAAATATTAAAACATTAAGGTTGGGAATGATTCAGAAGGCCTATATTTGAAGAAAATGGTGGAAAATTTTTTTCGGTTATACCTTAAAATATAACTTAAATCCATTATTTTTTGGAAAATTATTTGTCCCAAAATATTTAAAACAATGCCGAAAATTCATGTCAGCTCCGCATGGCCACATTGTGGCCGCTGACCTATTACTCAGAAGGTCTATATTTGAGTAAAATAGTCGAAAAACTTTTTCGACTGAAAATTAAAATATAGCTTAAATCCATTATTTTTGGAAAGTTATTTGTCCCAAAAT
>CALAYS010000033.1 GCA_937895515.1 uncultured bacterium | reverse complement strand
GGCCAGCAGCAGCCAGGCAGACAATAATGTGGTCAACAAGGGGCCGCCCAGCGCCGGGTAGACCAACCGCGCCTGATCGGCCAGCAATAGCGCCAGCCCGGACATCGGCTGCATGGCCAGCCCCAGCGCGGCGCCCTTGCGCCAGCTCAGCGCATTCAGCCGCGCCAGCGCCGTCAGACACAACAGACGGCCAGCACATCGTGCGCCAATCAGCGCCAGCGCCGGCAACCAGACGGTGAACCTCACCAATGCCTTGCTGGACAGCACCAACTACAGCACCTGCAAATGGTTATGAATATGTTGTGTCAACAACTCCTACTGCACCTACAACTGCAGGAACGGCTACTACTAATACATTTGCTCAAGTAACAGGATTAAAACCATCAACAACTTATTATATTTATGTAAGAGCAATTTGTACAGTTAATCCAACAGATGCTAGTCCTTGGATTGGACCTGTTTCATTTATGACTGCATGTGTACCTGTAACTTCATTGCCATGGACAGAAGGATTTGAAGGACTAACAACTGTTGGTACAACAAATTTCCCTTCATGTTGGTTTAAAGAAAATGGTGAAAGAGTTCACAAGCGTTTTTCATTATGATACTTGGGCTTGGATTGCTGTTTTTATTGCTTTTTTAAGTTTACTTTCCTTTTTAGGTTATTATTTTGGAAATACCGTGTTTCTAAAGCGTACTTTTTTCAGTTTGTTTCTGTTGTTTTTAATCGGAATTGGCGTAACCGTTTTCTCTGCTTTTTTACAGAAGAAATTCGATACAAATTATAATCCAGCCATCGTTTTTGCGGAATCAACCACTTTGAAAGCCGAACCAAAAAACAGTTCGGAAGATGTAGTAACGCTTCACGAAGGCACAAAAGTTTTCGTATTAGAAGAATTAGGCAACTGGAAACAAGTAGAATTAACGGACAAAACCAAAGCTTGGATTGACAAAGAAGCGATTAAGGAAGTGAAGGAATAGTGTTCAGTGTTCAGTTGAAAGTGTTCAGACTGAGCTTGTCGAAGCTTTTACTCCTCACTCGCAACTCCCGATTTCAAACTATTATACCACCCTTCAATCGTAGGATAAATTGCTTTTGAAATATTCTGAATTGGATTATAAAAAATCGAATTCTCTTGCGTTTCTTTAGAAAGCAGCATGTTGTTAATGTTGATTTTCTCAAAAATAAAAAGCACAACACTCAAAGCTAAAATTGTTTTTAACAAACTAAAAATAACGCCAGCTAATTTGTTTATCCAACCTAAAAAAGCAAAATCTGCTAATTTGGTTAGAATTTTTGCGCTTAAATGAATACCAATTACGACTAGTAAAAATGTAATGATAAAAGCGGTAATTTCAATATATTTCGGATTCCAACTTGGGACAAATCCAGTAAAAATCGCACCTACTAAACTCGAAAATTTAATCGCTAAATAAATTCCAGCAACCAAGGCTAATAGAGAAGCGACTTCCACAAAAAGTCCGTTTTTTAATCCTTTATAAACTGCAAAACCCAATAAAACCGCAAAAACAATATCAATAAAACTCATTTGAAAGAAAATAGAATAAAGAACAAAGATAAAAGAATTGTTGAAAGTAGTTTTCTGTTGTTATCTTTGCAAGAAATTTGGTAATTGGTTATCGGTAATTGGTCATTGGAACCCATCACCCATCACTCATCACCTTAAACCCAAAAACATGTCCAGAGACGAACAATTAAAACAGCGTTGGGAAAGCGTTGTCACTATATTATCAAATAAATTCGCAGATGGAGAAACCCTTGATTTAGAGGGAATCATCTATTTAATTGGGGTGCAAGAATTAGGAAAAATTCATGCTACATTCAAAAAAGATGAAAAAGTAAACCTAATGCACATCGCCATTTGCCGTTTGTTAGAACCTTACGGTTACTACGAGTTTGAATATTTCGACAACGACGGCTGGCCCCATTACAAAGTAAAAGAAGAATTGCCACCATTAAAAGCAGGCGAACAAGCGGTACTAATGAAAGAAGCAATTGTAGGTTACTTTTTAGAGAAAGAGTTGATAGATTAGTTTTCAGTCGCAGTCGCAGTTGGCAAATTTGTAAATTCTGAAAACTGTGACTGAGACTGTTTACTTTCATTAAAAATCCATAAATTTGCACCTTTATACAACGAGCGATGACAGAAACGATTAAAGCCCATATTGAAGAAGTAAAATCTTTTCAAACCGATAATAAAGAACAATTAGAAGCCTTCCGAATCAAGTATTTAGG
>CALAYS010000032.1 GCA_937895515.1 uncultured bacterium | reverse complement strand
TGAAATTTTTAAATTTTAATTTTTTACCGTCAGAAACCCAGTAGGTACTGTTTTTCCCACCTCTTTTTACTTTTACATAGCCCTAATTTATATTTTACTTGACAAGATTGCTCATAAAATTAATTATCAGAACTTCTCTGGGATTAGCTCAGTTGGTAGAGTACTTGCTTTGGAAGCAAGAAGTCATTGGTTCAAGTCCAATATCTCAGATTTTTATGTGAAAATTGATATAGAATAATTGGTATAATAAGTGTATGAGAACCATTTTAGATAGAGATTTACCTAACAAAGTAATAGACGGACTTATGAAGTATTATGATGTGAGTTTTGTAGTAGGCGAAACTTATAAGATGGAGTTTGGTAAAATACCTACATTAGATAAATGGCGTATTGATATAGCAAAACGTAGAAAGAAAAAGAAGACAGGTAGTACTAAGTTTACAGCTGAAGAGTTTAGAACGATAACTGAAGAAGAAATACATATAAAGTTTGTATAGAGTGAAAGTTTTGGTTATTTGTTGGTATAATATATTTAGTACAGAGTAATAGAAAGTTTTAGCGTGAGTGGCGAAATGGTAAACGCAGAGGACTTAAAATCCTCAGTCGTAAGACGTAAGGGTTCAAGTCCCTTCTCACGCAATGTAATATTCCCCAGTAGCTCAATTGGTAGAGCGATTATTTGTTAGATAATGGGTTAAAGGTTCGAGTCCTTTCTGGGGAGCTTTAAGTAGGGTTAGTTGTAGTTTCTCTTCTATGTTCAACATCATGTGTTTCGGCATGACAATTAGCACAAAGTAAAACGCATTTATCTAGCTCAGCTTTTATTTTTTCCCATGATAAAGACTTACCACTAATAGAAAAATCTTTCTCATTTGGGTTTAGATGATGAAATGTTAGTGCTCGCGTACAATTATTGTACCCACAGTTTTTACAACTCCCACCCATATACGCTACTGCTTTTACTTTTGTTCTTTGTCTCCAACTAGCAACCTTAGCTGATTCTTTCTTCTTTCTAGTTACCTCATCAACTGCTTTCCTTCTCCAAGAATTTCCATCAAAACACTCTTTACAGTAAGTTCTGGATGCACTTATTTCTTTCTTACAAAATTTACAACAACCTTCTTTATTTCTCTTTTTTACTAGTCTATTATTAACTTTTGCTGCACATGATTGCGTACAGTATTTATAATCTCGGTTTCTAGCTTTAAATTCTTTAGAACAGTTTTGACAAGTTTTATTGAACATGTATTAATAGTATTAACTTCTTTGGTTAATTTCAATGCCTATCTATATTATTTAGTAAGTAAGGGCCTATAGCTCAGTTGGTAAGAGCAATCCGCTCATAACGGATCGGT
>CALAYS010000031.1 GCA_937895515.1 uncultured bacterium | reverse complement strand
TACAACCACTGGATATTGGAAAGATTTCACACCACAGACTTTCAATCAGATGAGTGCATCAGAATTCATCACAAAGTACGGCCATATAATAGGAGAACCAATAGAAATAAGAGAAAGAAAAAATATGGAATTAAAGGGATTCATAATGCCGGGTGACAAAGTAAGTGTTACTTGTTGTGAGAATATAGAAGATATAGAAATCGGAGGGGTTTCCCTTTACGAAAAGCTAACTGAGCTCTTCAATCAAAGTGAGGAGGATTATTGGAATGACTCATCCAAACAAAGTCCAAGGTATCATGTTCGTTACGTTATACTCGAGCAAGCACCATCGGAGGAAAAATCGTTCGATCAGCAAAGCGCAGAGGTTGTTGCCTCTATGCTTTACGCAGATCTGATTTCTGGATGCTATTCAGAATGGACATGCGGATATGGGGGGTTTGATTATGTTGCAGATGAGAATGGACACTCGATATTTAAGGAGCTAAGAAGCCATGTTGGTAAATATGTTCATTTTGTGATATAATGGTGGAGGTTAATGAAAAATTACTGGATCTCACAAACAATTTCATTGAGGCTTTCCTGGAGATGGCAGGTGAGGGCAATAGGGATGATTTATATCATTTTAATTACACCATGGCTGATGCAATATCACAGTCTAACTATCCAAAATACTCAGAGGATGATGAAATGACATGTCTTCTGGGTATGTCAAGTTTTGATGATTCTATATGTAAGGGGTTTTTTAATAATAGAATTCAGGGATTTATTAAAATTATAGAGGAGAGAATAGAAATCCTTGATGAGCAGGAGGATTATCTAGTAACTGATGTAAAAAAATCAGCATCCAAAAAGGAAATCGACGATTTTGATTTCGATTTAATCGACGGAAAAATGACAAATTTCAGAAAAGTCAAAAAAGAGATTGATGTGGAGAGAATAACTTTTAATGTTTCTAATAGTAAAAGTGGATTTTCTGGTAATGACATCATAAATAAATCAAACCATATCTACGGAGAGATCAGAACAGAGAATGTTGAATTCTACACTTCGGGAAATAAAATAATGAAAATAGAATATGATGCCGATGGTAGGGAGCATGGAACCTTTACACATTATAAGCACATCTCAGATATAAATTCTTTTTTTCTAGTTTTGAAATTTTCATAAAAATATTAAAAAATATTTTTTTTATTCGAAAATGTTTCATATATTTGCCATGTAATTAAAAAATAAACAAAAATGAAGCTTTCAAATTTGCACACCACCAAATCTGGATACGATTTAAAGAACATGATTCTGAACGAATCTAGAACCGTTATAATCGGTAAGGTTCAGGATAAAGATCAAATCAAAGAAAACCCGGACGCTGAACCTACTTACATCTCAACTAAATGGGATATTGACAGAGATAATAAAATCTGTAAATGTCAGCTTGGAATAGATGAGTATGACATCAGTCTTGAAAACAAATATATTCCTGGGGTAACTCCGGAACCAAAACCAGCAAAGAATTTCTACACGTTCAAGAAAGATGCTTGGCACTGTAAGGTTTACAAGTGGGTATTTGGCAAGGAACCACATAAAGTTCACCCAATAATGTGTCCATATTTCTGGATAATGGTAGCTGTATTTTTTACATTTCCAATCATCTTAATTGTAAAAATGACGGGAAAAGCAGGTACCAATTTTATCGAATCTTGCTCAACATATTCAAAAAGAATGGAGGATAAGAGGAGAGCAGCTTTCGTTAAGGAGTGTTTGGATAAATTACCAACAATGACCGACAAGGAGGCGTATACACTTAAACATAGCAAGATCTTTAAAAAATATCAATACGAGCTAAACTACAAGGAAAGGTACATGATAGAGGATAAAGGATCTGCATGGTATCAGATGAAATGTGACATCGAAAACGAAGCAAGAAGAGAAAAAGAGGAGAAGTATAGATTAAAAAAGGAAATCCAAGAAAAGAAGGCTGAGGAAAAATTAAAAATCGTAGAGACAAGAGCGGTTAAGATAGAGGAATTCAAACAGTCCAAGACATCTAAGATTATTGGTATAGGATTGGTAGTTATCGTATCATACTTTGCAATATGGGGATTGGGAGTTGCAGCTATTAAAACAATCGAATGGATAAATTGGAAATATGTTGGATATGGTCTTTTAGGAATAATTGGGCTCGTAGCTACTGGATTTGTAATATTTGCTTTGTTTAGATATATCATAAATCCATTCTTTAGATGGACATTTATGCAAATGAGTAAGATCAATCCACCGAAACTTCCTAAAATACCTGTCTATAAATTCGGTAGAGGAATAAGAAAAGTTTTTAGATTTCTTTTCGGATGGGTAGGACCTATCTTCAGAGCAATCGTTCAAGGAATCATTTATATGGTAGATTTCTTTGGAATGGTTAGAGATTTAATTCACAGCATGTATAAAAAGAATTGTCCAGTTATCACATGGACAGAAGACGATCAAAAATAAAAATTAACAATTAACAATTAATTCTATGAGTATCTTTAAAAAAGGTAAATTAAGTAAGCCAGAATTCATCTCTAAGATGATTGGCGCAGTCATTTCGCTTTTGGCATTTGGCTTTATGTGGACGGTACAGTTCCCAGGTGACACAGTAAAGGATGATGGATCCTTAAGTTTTTCAGCAATGCACACAACTTTCAACATTGCTTTTCTAGTGGGCTTATTCGTCTACATCGTTATTTTAATGAGAAAATCATTAGATCAGAATTTGGAATGGGACTTTAAGGAAGCTAAGGATAGCGATAAAAATCCATTCGGCAGTGTGGCTGGATTATTGGTTCTGTTGTTATTGGTCATTGGAGCAAGTAGGTTCTATAAGGATTCTAAAGCCATCTATAACCAAACAGTTGTATACCAAAATGATTATGAACAATTAAGTCAGGAGAAAGAAGCATATTACGATAATATGTGGAAATCATATACACTTAAACATAACGTATTAATCGAAAACAAAGAGACATTCATTGAGGTAACCAAATTAATCATGGACGGAAGACGAGATGGTGAAAAGCTTACATGGAAGTGGCTACAAGAAAATCAGCCGGTACCATACGAAGATTTTTCTAATTTCTATGTTGATTTATCACAGTTTGTAGAAACTCAAAGAGCCGGATATCTAGCTCTAGAGGTTAAGTCACAGAATGTTGCAAGAGCTAATAACGTATTGCTTGAGACTTTACCTAATAATCTATACAATAAAATTTTGAAAAGACCACAGATTGATTATAAACCTGGATTCACTTCAACAAAAACGAAGAAGGTGTTCACCAGTGGTATCGAAGATATTGAATAAAAACAAAACCAGGACTTAGGTCCTGGTTTAAACGGTCCTTCAACTTAATATGATTTGGCAATCATGTCAGCCTCTAAAACTGATGTAACGTGTTCGATGCACGGAGGGATCACAAAAAACAAAATCATGAGAGAATTAACATGGACAACATATCACGGTGAAACCAAAAGATTTTCAGAGATTGATCACCAGCACTTGTCAAATATACTTTGGTTCAGAGAGATTTTAACAGGGGCTAACCTTTGTAACTGTGGGGTTCAAAGAGCATTAAATTTAGAATTGAACAGATTTGGGGGAAAGAGATTACCTTGGAAACCATTACCAATTCCGCAGGAAATAGAATGGATAAAAGAGGCAGCCTATATAAATCCAAAGGGAGAAATAATAGGGACAATGAAAACACCATCACATTATGGTAAGGTTATTGGATCTATTTCTCATATAGAAAAACTCAACTAGCGGAGAGTAGGGGGAACCCAAAAATAGCTAAGCTGTGTAAAGCGGCAGAACTGATAATCTGTTAGAAGCTAGGTTGGATGGCGGAAAGCTTATAATGTGAGAAATCCTGTTATAACAAGGCAGACGCTAAATTAGAGAAAGGACGTTATTGGAGTTGGAATACCGATTAACGACAGTGGAAGAATCAACGCTCTAATTACCATTGTGGGTTCGAATCCCACTTCAACCACAAATCAGCGATGTTAACTACCTGTGGTATCTACGGGGGCTAGGGACAAACCTAGAAACTTATTAACGTAAGTTAAGGATCAAATGAGTTACAGTTCGGATTTGAACCTTAAAAAAGCTAATGCTTTAATGATATGTAGATTCAGAATAGCTTGAACTATTTAGGTACCTGAACCATTCAAAGAAGTCTTAGCGGATGATGATATTTTTTAGCTGGGGCGGAAATTTTTTGATTCATCAAACAGCCAGGTCGGATACAAGGTCGGTTCGAGTCCGATGGAAGGTCATGGAAGACGGGTAGCACCCTGTATGAAGGTTCGAGTCCTTCACTGGCTACTAGGATTAAAAATGGTCAGATGGCTGATTGGTGAGGTAAATCGTAATTTGAAGAGATAGTCAAACGAACTTTATGTGTAAGGCTATGCACACGATATAAACAGGTTCGAATCCTGTTCTGGCTTCTATGAGTTGATTACTCAGTAGATGTATGTATCTGAAAAACATACCGACATAAGATCGGAAGAGCGTCGTGTAGGGAAAGAGTGTCTTCGCCTGTG
>CALAYS010000030.1 GCA_937895515.1 uncultured bacterium | reverse complement strand
AGGTTGTAGCTGACAATCTTTTAATCTTTTAATCTTCTTTCCCTAAAACGAGGTCTTGGTGTTGTATTAGCAGATTTTATAATACGTCCATCTTCGTCCAAAGAAGCGCGTTCTGTTGGAACAATTTGGGTTACAGTTCCTGCCAATGGCATCAAACAACCATGTAAATTTTTTTCGCTATCGTTTTCGTCGTCATCCATATCTGTAATTTTATTTCCAAAAATTTATTTCTTGACATAATTAACGAATCTTTTTTCATCAATTTATAAAAATAGTTTATTCGAAATATATTTCGAATAAAAGTTCGATATAAGGATATCGGTTTGTGTTTAAAATGTGGGTTTTTGTTTCGGTCTTTTTCTTTTTTGGGAATCGGTTTTAAACATCATAAAACCTACGACTGTTTACGAGATATCAACTCTCGAGTGGCCATTCTCCAAAGCCTTGTTGAGTCCATCCATTGTGCGTCTCAAAACGTCTTCAAGGTTCTTTGCGTCAAAATTGTCCTTATCTTTCGATAAAACATTATTGACAGAATCAAGGATAGTCTCAAGAAGACAAAGAAGATCATCTATTTCATAAGAGACGCTACCTTCGATGTGCCAGTAATCCGTTGACGACCAATACTTCATCTTGAAGGGATAAATGGTGGTGGGTGGGAGGAATTTGACAGCACGGGCATAGGCCCAAATACTCATGTCAAGATCATCGGTTGATGGTTTCTCTTCACAAGAGTTATGATCACAATCATGTGTTTCACAAGTAAAAATTTCGTCAAAGTGAGCAGTAACACCCATTTAGCTATACCTTGCCGATGCGTGTGAAGTTCTTGCCTTTTTTTCTAGATGGCGGTTAAATCAATTGTTATTTTTGATGAAAGACGAACTTGCAAGAAATGTTGTGTTCTATGCTTTGTAATAAAGTTTATTACAAAGCTTGGTCCAGAACATTTCTTATAAAGATTGTCTTTCACTAAATAAAGTGTGCAATGTTTTTGTAAGTCTGCTATTAAATAAAGTATGCCATGTTTGTAGTAAAGTTTATGGAAAATCTCAACATTCAACATTCAACATTCAACATTCAACATTCAACATTCAACATTCAACATTCAACATTCAACA
>CALAYS010000029.1 GCA_937895515.1 uncultured bacterium | reverse complement strand
TTAAAACGTCGTGAGACAGTTTGGTCCCTATCTGCCGTGGGCGTTGGAAGTTTGAAGGGGGCTGCTCCTAGTACGAGAGGACCGGAGTGGACGAACCTCTGGTGTACCGGTTGTCACGCCAGTGGCATTGCCGGGTAGCTATGTTCGGAAGAGATAACCGCTGAAAGCATCTAAGCGGGAAACTCGCCTTAAGATGAGACTTCCCAGAGACTTGATCTCTTTAAAGGGTCGTTCGAGACCAGGACGTTGATAGGCTGGGTGTGGAAGTGCAGTAATGCATTAAGCTAACCAGTACTAATTGCCCGTACGGCTTGTCCCTATAACTTTGGTCAGTTATAGAACCTTGAAAAAGGTAACTACGACAAGTATTACAATAGTGTGTGCTAAACGTAAGTTTGAGCAATCACAACCGATTATTTCTGACGGTAACGCCGTCATACTTCTTCCCAATTGGATTTGCTGAAAGCGACAAAACAACGCGCTCTCAACAAATCAACAAGTTATGCCTGATGACTATAGCAAGTTGGTCCCACACCTTCCCATCCCGAACAGGACCGTGAAACGACTTTGCGCCGATGATAGTGCTGCAACCAGTGTGAAAGTAGGTCATCGTCAGGCTCTTATTCCGCATAGCCCCAAGTTCTCTCGAACTTGGGGCTTTTGCTTTGCAGCTTCGGAAAAACAAAATCTGCTTCTTGGTTACGATAGAGATCTCGACCCTTCAAATCTCGACCCTTCAAGCTACCTCATCGCTACTCTATAGATTCCCACCACAAATACTCTTCAGTCACGCTTGTTTGCGAAGATTCATTCGTTGATCACTGCAAATTCTTGAGCTCCGAGCGAATCTGATCTGACTGGAACCAAGTGTATATATTCCTGTCCAACGCCCACTCGTTATTACCTTGGTCTATGGTAAAGTTTGTTCATTTAAACATAATAATCACACGGAGTTTGCTATGCGTTTTGGCTACAGTCGAAGCTTTTTCATTGCGATGTGCTTGGTTTCGGGAATCAGCACTGCCGCTGATGCTCCAAAGAAAAAGTGGGATGTTAATTCCCCTCCCGGGGAATCAAAAACCATTCAACTTGATATCAAAACTGGTACATGGATGAGTGTTGATGTAAGCCCAGATGGTAAGAAAATTCTCTTTGATATGCTTGGAGACGTATACGTAATGCCAATCGAGGGTGGTGAGGCTAAGGCTTTGACGCATTCGATGGCGTGGGAAATGCAAGCACGCTTTTCGCCAGATGGTAAGCAGATTACGTTTATGTCCGATGCAGGTGGAGGCGACAATGTGTGGGTGATGAATGCAGATGGTTCTAACCCTCGTGCTGTCACAAAAGAAGACTTCCGCTTGCTGAATAACCCTGTGTGGCATCCTAATGGACAATACATCGCTGCCCGTAAACATTTTTCTGGTACCCGATCACTAGGTTCTGGTGAAATTTGGATGTATCACGTCAGTGGTGGCTCTGGTATCCAACTCAATGAAAAACCAAATTGGCAGAAAGATTTGGGGGAGCCCGCGTTTTCACCTGATGGTCGTTACGTCTACTATTCTCAAGATACGACTGGCGGTTCCTCATTTGAATACAATAAAAATTCAAACGGACAAATTTACCAGATATTCCGTAAAGATTTGAACGAAGGCAAAACAATTTCATTGGTGAATGGACCTGGTGGTGCTGTACGGCCGACGCCCTCACCAGACGGCAAATATCTGGCTTTTGTGCGTCGGATTCGAAATCAAAGCACTTTGTTTTTGAAAGATTTGAAAACAGGTGAGGAAACCCCTGCATGGGCGCATTTAGAGCGTGATATGCAAGAAGCGTGGGCGGTACACGGTGTATACCCTGCATTTGCTTGGGTGCCAGGGGCGAAAGAAATTGTGGTTTGGGCACAAGGAAAAATTTGGCGCGTCGATCCATTCGCTAGGAATGCAAAAGAGATTCCATTCCATGTGAAAGATACACGTGACATACGCCCTGCTGTTCGATTTACCACTGAAGTTGGTGCGGATCAATTTGATGTGAAACAATTGAGATGGGTGAATGTTTCTCCAAAAGGTGACAAAGTTCTTTACTCTGCGTTGGGGCATATTTATTTGCGAGACTTACCTAATGGTACACCTCGGCGTTTGACCAAACAAAATGAACATTTTGAATATTTCCCGCAATTTTCTAGAGACGGAAAATCTGTGGTGTACGCGACTTGGGATGATCAAGCAACAGGTTCGATTCGTCTATATGATCTGGATGCCAACCGCGAGCAGATCCTAACGAAAGAGCCGGGAAAATACATTGATCCCACGGTAGCGCCAGATGGGAAAACGGTAGTCTATCGAAAAGTCCGTGGCGGGTATTTAACAACGCCGTGGTATGGCATGGATAACGGCGTCTACGCGGTAAGTGCCGATGGGAAATCGCCCCCACGACTGCTTGCGGAGGACGGCGAAAATCCACAGTTTGCATCTGATAGCAACAGCTTATATTTAACGCGCACGAAGTATACAAGTGAGGTCGATTGGTCGACATCGTTATTTCGCGTTAATTTGAATAAGTCGGAAGAGTTTGCTGTTGCGCGCGGTGATTTTGCCTCGAATTTTTCTGTGTCTCCGGACGGTAAGTGGTTGGCCTTTACTGAGCGTTTCCATGTATATGTCATGCCTATGCCTGCGATCGGTAAGGCGATAACAGTTGGTGCAAAATCAGATGCTGTGCCTGTAAAGCAGTTAGACGTCAACGCTGGCGACTATTTGCATTGGTCTGGAGATAGTAAGAAATTGCATTTCAGCCTCGGTGATCAGCTTTTTACGAGCTCGTTGGTTGATACATTTAGCTTCGTTGACGGTGCGCCGAAAGAATTGCCGAAACCTGTTGAAAGTGGAATGCCAATCGGTTTCCGCACTTCGTCGGATAAACCCATACCATACATCCGCCAAAAAGCGTGGTAGCGCTTATGGTAAGGAAAATACTCGTCCGCAGTTTCCAGCACCCGGAAATAGGTGGGGTACTCTTCAGGATGATACGCATCCTTTCCAAACAAAATCCGATTCTGGTATTTTTCAAAAAACGCCGCTGAAGCCCGGGGCTGGCGACCCAATTCTGCGATGATCGCGCCACACTCCACATACATATTGGGGTACAATTCGAGCAATTGCCCCAGTTTGGTCAGGTCGTTGGCGTACCAGCCGAAGTGGGCGTTGATGA
>CALAYS010000028.1 GCA_937895515.1 uncultured bacterium | reverse complement strand
CCCTTTTTTATTAGCAGCGTTAGTTCCTGCACTCATCGTAGTGAACTTATCACCACTACCGGTCTTCGTACTATCATAAAATCCAGAATTGGTTCCGTCATTGGGTGGTGCGGAGGGATTTCCCATTCCACCAACATTTCCTAGTGTAGATAGACCTGGAGCTGGAGCCGCTCCTCCATCCATATCCTCATCAATCTTAGAAACGTCAGAAGTCTTTCCGTTCAAATAATTTCTCAATTGCCATTTTTCAACACAATAATCATTTTCACTCAGCCAATTTTCTACACAATTGCATGACTCTTCACATCTACATGATCCAAGACAGGAATCGATATTTTTTCTTTCATCATCAATACAAACTAATTTTCTTCCGTTTGTAGTATTTCCAGTTGGGTAAAACATACTATTCTAATATTTCTTTTATATTCTTAGAAAATATTCTTATGATATTTCCAGATTCATTTTTTGTAACATATCCTATTATATCATTATAGTTATCATATATTGGACTCTGAACTAGCAACTTTCTATTTAGATTGTCAATAATCCAAGAATTCAATATTCTACTCGTTTCTTTGCTGTGAGTCATCGTTCTGATCTCAGGAGCATTTACTGATCCGCATCCACACATAATTATCTATAGTCTCCTCTAGCCTCTTTTCTCTTCAGATATTGCCAAAGGAAATTTAGTCCCTTAGCATAGTCCTTAGCTGTTTTAAAAGGTTCGCTGAATTTTTTTATATCGTTACCATTTCCCTCTCCAATTTCTTTAGACTTTAATGGGTTATATCTTCTTACTGTTCCTGATGGATGTATAGTATAAAATACATCACCATGTCCAAGTTCTTTTTGCTTTTTAACACTTCTAACGAACTTCAACGTGTTGTTTATTTCTTGTTGGTGTGAAGTATCATCATCAAAACCAAGAGATAGTATTCTTCTATATTCCCTTGATTTTCTTACCCTATCCAATTCAATTTCTCTTCTATACTCGGTTTTATATTCATATTCAGGTGAATATGACTTAAAATCGAGAAGATGCTTCATTTGCTTTTTCATATTATTTATCGGAAAGCCAATTTCTATAATCCTTAAGATTCGATAGATTCTTTTTACCTTTTTTTGGTTGTTTAGAATCTGTATTCAAAAATGGTACAATATTACCAGGTCCCTTAGGCTGGAATTTGGGAATCGTTGAAGATGCAACAGGTTCTAAAATTACAGGAGTGTCCATCTCATCAACGTGATCTGGAAGCTTCTTATATTTTGTAGATGCATAAGCTTTTAGTTCCTTCTCCGTCATATTTTTTGATAATTTAACTATCTCATCTCTATATTTGGGATTAAGCTTAGATGCTGATATTTCACCGATCTTAAGTGCATAGGCCTGAGCCATTAATCTTTGTTGAGCTATACTAACTGCTGGCATAAGTTATTTATTATTTTAATTTTTCCCACTCTGGTGTGAATCTAGTAACCATTGCTGAATGTATTAATTGAGAGATCGGA
>CALAYS010000027.1 GCA_937895515.1 uncultured bacterium | reverse complement strand
TAAATGTTATCAAATTGTCTAATTATGAGTGGTTCTATTATACGGGGCTAGGACAGCGTAACTCGCCTGAGATGTAGCTAGTTATGTTCATTTAGGCTCTCTAACTTTTAATAATTAAATATCTAGCATTTCTCTTTTTAAATGCTTCTTCTCCACCTTCAAGGATTTCACATATATGCTCTTTGATATTTTTCTTATCTAAGAAATTATTAGAATTAGCATTCTTAGTTGTATTTTCAAGAGCTCCTGTTTTATACGAGAATTTAACGCCATTCAAGTTCGCTAAACCTGTCCCATGCTGATTTGCAATTATTACAAGTTCAGAATCCGCATTAACAACTAGATTTGCATTATGAGTTACTATGATTATCTGCCTATCCTTTTTCTTTTCCTTTATATATGCAACTAATTCATTATAAATAGCTCTATTATCCAAGCTATCTTCTGGTTGATCTATTAATATCGGACATTTTTTAATACTATACTCTAATAACAATTTTAGTATGACAAATGCTCTTTTACCTTCTGACATGCTCTCAAAGTTATCATTTTGATAGATTAGATCATATTTATACTGATATGGATTTGTCGTTAAGATAGATTCTAATAATTTTGACTTATTACTATTAACATTAATTCTTAAATCCTCATTTAAAACTTTTGAAATGAAATCTTTAAGATGTTTTTGTTTATCATTATGGTAATTCTGATAAAAGTTAGCAATATAATTTTGAATATCTCCAGCTTGTTTATTTATACTTCTAGATAAATCGGTAAAAATTTCCATTTCAGAAAACTTCTCAGATTTAATCGCTATTTCAACATCATTTGTTTTTTCAGACTTGAATTGATTTTTTAATTCTTCAACTTTTGATTCAAACTGATTATTTCTTTCAATAATATTATCTTTTAGCTTATTAATTTGAGCTAAATGTATGCTCTTTGTTTCTTCTAGTTTTTTGACTTGTTCTAATTTAAGTTTTTCCTGTCTAAGTTTATTGCTTAAGTCATTTAATATTGTGTTTTGCTTTAAAACATCTAATCCTTTTTTATAGTCTGAGTTATTTTCAATACTAGATATGACATTTGATTGTTTTATTTTCTCATTCTCAAGCCTTTCTATTTTATTTGTAATTAGTTTTTTCCATCGATTATTCAATATCGTTGCAAATCTTAAATAGGCTCTTTCAAGCAACCCTCTATTCTTCTCAGTAAGTTCTAGAAAATCATTATTATAATTGCAATCTATTAATTTTTTATTAGAGTTATTTAAACAACGAATGTCTGATTCTATCTCATACTTTATAAAGTTTGTCGCTTCAAGTTGATTTTTAAGACTTTCAAAATTATTTTTTTGCTCTTCATCAAATTTACTCTCTTGCATTAAAACATTAATTTCAACTTGAAGTTTAGAAATTTCTTGTTCAATTGCTGCTTTATTCCCAATTTCATGAATTTGCTTTGTAATCTCTTTAAATTTCCCATATTCTTCAAGTAGCATATAGATATCTTTTTTTATATCTAGCTGATTAGTAGATATAAACTTGGTATATGATTCTAATTGATCTTTGCCGATAATATTTTCTACTATTTTCTTTCTTTCATTGTCGTCGTTAGCAATATTATGCATGTACGACTGTGGAAAATACTCAACTTTTCTATCTTGACTGTTAGTTTCTCCATCTAACCATTCAATTGATACATTATCTGCAATTTCTTTAATACGGTCACTATCTCCATTATTTTTTAATTCACCTAATAATTTATATGCTAGAATTTGAAGTATGGTTGATTTACCTGTAGAACGCCCACCAATTATAGTATTTAAATTAGGGTTAAAATTTAAACTACCTTTGTTAAAGTTTTTATTATCAAATGTGAAATTAATAGACTTAATAACACTATACGGTGTTTTATTGTCATCAGGTTTGGTTTCTTGTATTTTTACTCTATCTTCTGGCTCTTGAATGATTTGTTTTAATCCTTCAAAAGTAGGATCTGCTTTTATCCATGTAATTTCAGATGCATTACTTTGCTCTGTACATTTTTTACCTAGTTTTTTATCAATATCATTAAATGAATGTGCATCACAGCCACTTATAACAGGTTTTGGATGTAAGCCTAGAGCTTTTCTAGGTGAGTTATTGCATTTATTTAGATAAAAATCGACATTTTTCTTATTACCAAAAAATAAGTCACACGACTTATCTAATTCTGTAGCATACTCAGCACCTCTACCATCGCCATTACTGCCAGGTCTAAGTGCTCCATAACCATTAGCAACACCAGCTATCAAATATTCTTCTTTATTAAAATTAGAGGTCAAAGTATCCAATAAAATCTGTTTACTAACCATAGCTTTATCATATCCAACAGAGTTAAGATCACTATTGCAACAATATCTCTTAGTTCCATCACAACCTGTAGAAACTAACTCTAACCGATTTAAGAAACTGGGGATTTTTGAAATTGTTGAATCATCATTTGAAAAAATAACATGTATTTGTATATGCTCATCTTTAGAGTTTTTTGAATCTAGTCTAAATTCAATATTTGGTAAGAATGCTTTGGTGCTACTTGGATATTTTGATTGAAATCCTTTTAAAAAAATATTATAACTTTCAATATTAAAATAGTCAGTTATACCAAAAAAATCAACATCAGAATTTTCCAGTCTATCAATATATGTATCAAAACTCTCATTTGTATTACTGTAATTATTAGCTAATTTTGTTGATGGAGTATGTATATGTAAATCCCACTTTCTCCAAATGCTACCATTATTTTGCATTTTTTTCTTCCTTAGTAAATTTTTCATATAAATTAAATAAATGTTCAAGGCGTTCTTCGTCTGATGCAAATGGTTTGGTGCGGTAGCATTGTTCTA
>CALAYS010000026.1 GCA_937895515.1 uncultured bacterium | reverse complement strand
TATAAGAAGGAGGGGTTTGAATATAAAATATATAACGTTAAACTTTAATTTATATTAAGGATATATAGAAAAACATTTTCGACTAATGGCAATAAAATCTTTTGATGAATTTAATAATTCTAAAATTCAGGAATCTTATCGTGATTCTGACTATCTTGATGCAGAGGGTAAAACCTCATTCTCAAGATGGCTTAGAAGAATTGGTAATAATATAGGTATCGGTGATGGCGGATATAGTAGCTATTATGCTGACGTTGATCCGAATATGTCAACTATAAAGAGTGCTTCTAGTGTTATTGGTTTAGCAGTTAAAGGACTTACTAAGGGAGCTGCTGCTTTTATAGATTTTCTTTCCCCTGGGGAGGAAACCAAATCGTGGAAGGATCTTGATAAGGAAGAGATAAAGAGAAGGAAAGATGAGATAATCAAAAAGTGGGAAGCTGAGCATATAGAGAACCGAAAAGTTACTGATAGCGATGCCGAAGAATTTTATAAATCTGGTGTTCTTAGAGGTAAAAAATATTTCGGTGATGATTTTACACCACAGAACCCTAAAGACAAGGAACAAGAAATTTATAGAGATTACCTTAAGGATATAATGGGTACATACTATAAAAAAACAAGAAAAAGAGGATAATGAGTAACAATATTCTCAATTTTTCTAATTTTAGAGTATTGTTCGAAGGTGGGGCTGCAATAAAGACATCCAGAAGAATACGCGAGGATGAATTTCCGGAAACACTATTATCAATAAAGGAGAAGCTTTTTCCGCTTCTTGGTATAGATCAATCAAGAATAAATGATCAGTATGTTATAATAGGTAGCATAGGAAAAAAGGAAAATCCTGAGGATACATCTGGTGATCTCGATATTGGTTATGATGCTAAATGGTATTCTGATAATAATTCCATAACAAATAAAGAATGTTCCGGATTTATATATGATAAGATAAAGAATGACCTGAGTGATATTTTAGGTTTCCAACCTGAGATAAATTATCTGAAGGGGCTTAATATA
>CALAYS010000025.1 GCA_937895515.1 uncultured bacterium | reverse complement strand
AACAACCTTTCAAAAATAATAGATTTAGGCTATATTTTAATTTTTAGTCGAAAAACTTTTTCGAGTCTACTATTCAAATATAGCACTCCTGGGTAGTAGGTCAGAATTAACTTGAATTGATTTTAATTATCTTTTTTTCATCTTTCTCAAAAAATGTACAAGTCTATCAGTTCACCTAACAAATGTACCACTTTAGATTATCGAATGCCGACACGTCTTGATGGGCAAAAAGATGCCCGATATTCATATCCACAATTTTGTAATAATAATGGACAGCGGGATATGAGATGCACGCCTTCTCACAAGAAGAAGTAAAAGATTAGATTCTAATCTTTTAAGTTAACCCTGTGTAACAGAATCTGTGGCAATGTTCCAAACTTGGTAATATCTTTTTATATCGACCCCATACCACTTCTTCTTTCCAAATTTTGATGCCTCATATTTCTCATTTAGTTCTCTCGCTAAAGCCCTATCGCTTATTGGTCCGTCTTTTTTTCTTTGAATTATATATTCGATGACTTCTTTCGCTTCTGGATCTTCTTCATATTCTCTCTTCACTCCAGTATGTTTTTCTCCAAATCGAGGACGTGTCTTTAGCTCCCCTTTACTTTTTATGTACTGCATTGCCGCTGACACTCTTTGTGAGATTTGTTTTTGTTCTTGTGACGCCAATACAACCATCATATTAAACAAGATGCTTTGACTTCCTGTTATATCACCAATATCGACCAAATGCACGCCCACTTTCTTTTTCTGCAATTCTTCAACAAATGTAAACGTGCTCGCTAAATTTCTTCCTAGCCTAGAGGCACTGGCGCTAATTAAAATTTCTCCTTTCTGAATATCTGCGTTTAATTTTTCCAGTGCGGGTCGATCACATGTTTTCTTGAGACCGGAGATTGCTTCGTCGATGTAAAAAGCCACTATCTCAAAGTTCTTCTCTTTTGCATATCTACTTGTTTGTTCAAGTTGTACTTCAACACTTCCGTTCCCTTTTACTTGTCTTTCGGTTGAACATCTACAATAAACTCGTGCTTTCTTTTTACCACCGTCCAAGGTTTCAGGCTGCACAATTAACACGTACGAACCGGAATTTATAATTACTTTTTCCATTCTATCGGGACTTTCCTTTTTTAAGATCCAAAAGTTTCTTGCAAAACAATGAGGTCATTGTTTTGCACCTCCAAAGGTGGCAGACATCCCTTTTTGATGTCCACCTTAAGTTTTTTTTTATTTTTTTACAAACAATTTACGACTAAAATATTAAGAAAAGCGCTGTCCACCTTCTTGCCACCTTCTTGCCACCTTTTAGAAGGCTATTTTCTGCGATTTTTTTAGTCGTAAATTGTTTGTAAAAAAAGTTAAAAAAATGGGTGGCAAAAAAGCCATTTCTGCCACCTCTTAGAAATGGTCTCAATTAATCGATTCCCGGAAATGGATGGTATTTCTTAGGGTTCCCTCCGGCGGACCAAAGGTCCTTATCGTAAAAATCGGTGTTTACTTTTTGCAAGCTCAGGTATTCTCGGAACTTTGGGATGGACATATACCAGTCGAGAGTATCTTTCATTGTAGTAATGGGAGGTCGCTCAGAAGGCCTATTTTTGAGTAAAATAGTCGACAACCGTAGGTTGGCGAAGCCAAAAAGGTTTTCGACTAAAAATTAAAATATCGGTTATTTTTTAAAAGATAGCTTAATTTTTGGTTGGACAAAACTACGTCTGCTCCGCACGGCCACGCCAATAGGTCAGAGAGCATATATTTTCTAAAAATCTTTGCTTGGTGAAAAACTTATGTTTTAGATTTCTTCTTTGTCACCCAGATTTATATTCTTTAAAGGGAAGAAAGAGTTCGACTGAATGTCTCAAATGCTCTCCCCAT
>CALAYS010000024.1 GCA_937895515.1 uncultured bacterium | reverse complement strand
CGGATTATGGTTCCAAGATTTTACACTTTTGAGGGGTTGGGTCAAAACACCCAACATAGAATGTCGCAGTTGGATTACTGACAACCAAATCATTTATATCCAGTGCTTCATCTTCATAGCCTGCAGCTGGACTCGGAAATCCAGCTTGGACTGTTGAACCAGCAACTGGCAAGTATATACGTTTGTTTGTTAGTTCAAATATTTGAAATTTATTAATAATCTTCATTTACATACAATATATAAAAATTGAAAACATGTTAAAAAGCTGCTAATTTTTTTTGGGCACTAAAACATTAGAATCAAGTTTTAGCTTATTTTTATCGTATTTAATAAATAGTGATTGTTTCTCAATAAAAAAAGGTGGTTCATATAATTTCTCATATTGTTGCAAAGCAAATTTCCTAAAATATTGGATATCTTCAATTTTCTCATGATCAAAATATTCAATTCTTAGTTTTTCAACTGAATGTGCAATTGTTAGTTTGTGTAAATAATAATCATAGTACTTAGTTGATTTTTGATATTGTGAAAGAAAAAATACCTCTAAAAAAGCCCAAGGTAACAAATGTAGAAAAAAATTCAATGAATAACTTAAACTATCAAAAATCTCAACAATATTAGAATCTAAATTATAAACAATAAGAGATACTGGCAGAAATATAACCAACAGAAGAAAGCCAACTTGTTGTCTCCTATAATCTCGAACACGGTTATTAAATTCTTCAGCGATTTCTATTTTTCTACTTAAAACCTCATTCTTAATTATTTCTTGGGATAATTTAGATGTTGTTTCAATGTATTCAATTATATATTCTTCAAACTCTTCAGAAATATTGTATTCTAACAATCCTTCAAATTCCTTGGGCAAAAAAGAATTAGTTTCTCTCCTTTTTTTATAAAGGTCAAGTGAAGACTTAAACAAATCTAATGCTTTATCATAATATTGTAACTCATATTTACAAGCTCCATTTAGAGAGTTAAGCATTATGTCATCAGGAACAAGGGAAATACAAAAATCAAAATCTTTAGAGGCTTTATTATATTCATTAATATTATAGTACGATAATGCCCTTGTTAAATAAACACCAATTAATTTCTCGTGATCACTTGTAGACTGAATAAATTTATTACAATTTTTAATAGTTTCACTATACATTCTATCAAAATAAGTATAGAACTTACGCATTGACAGAAATTTATAATTATGCGTATGCCATGCCTGTAATGCTATTGTGTTTAATAAACTCAGCAATAATTTTGTTAAATAATTGTCGCTGCACCTGATACCAATTGGTAATTATTTGTTTGGTTTTCATTATTTCTAGTTTGCAAAAGGCTTTGAGTGCACAATAAATATGCGTCCTAATTGCATGGCTTTTGCGAACTTGGAATCTTTCAATATTACAAACCTGTTTAAGTGCTCGATGATAACATTCAATTTGCCAATGTTGATCATGGGTACTTTTAAAGTCCGTATAATTAATTGAATCTAAACTCTCTAAATTGGCAACACCCATGATGTAATAGCGATATGCTTCTTTGAATAACTGTCTAAACACCCGAACAT
>CALAYS010000023.1 GCA_937895515.1 uncultured bacterium | reverse complement strand
CATCATTCTTAGGACTAGAGTTAAATCCAGACCAAGGAATGTATTGTTCCATTTCACCATTTGCTGCATCAGCTCCTTCTGTAAAGGCCATATCAGCACCATCAGCAAAGCCTGAACGTAAAGTCCAGTTTTGTTTTGCTAACTGATAAGCAATAGATTTCATTTCTTCTAATACATCAGTAGGAGTCTGACGACTTCCTATACCTGCGTAATAAAGCATCTTGGTATTCCTCTTGGTTAATTAAGTAGACCATTCATTTAAAATGGTAGCTAAAGCTCTTGCTTGATTAATATCAGAAGTAGCAAATCTATCTGATAAACAGTTGTTGTTTTTCTTGGCTAATTCAATTAATTCATTAGCTAAATCTTGATTATGTAAGACCCATATCCTCCACAAACAAAGATACATTTGCCATAAGGCATCATCTTTATATTCAGGAATAGGTTTCTTACCTTTACCAGCAGTCCAATTGGTACCACCAATGTCATACGCTTTAACGTCACATTGATACCATTGTTCTATGGTTCTACCATCAGGCATCTTAGCTGTTAAAGCACTAAATCGTCTGTCACCTTTGGTACTACATTCATAGCCACCAAATCTTGCCCAAGTAATCATAATGTTCTCCAATAAATTAAATATAAGCCTCAATACAGGCGGAGCCTGATTAGCTAAGGTTTATCTAAATTAATATTGCTTGTATGGTCTTTAATCCATTGCACTCTTAAATGATTATCATATTTATTAATTTCGTTATCGAAATTAACTTTAGATGGATTGAATGGGTTAAACATATCCAATTCAGCACCATAGAATTGATCCATTAATTCATTCCTTAATTCGGAATGTCTATCAGATTTTTTATAGTCTAAGAAGTGAATTAAATTCCAACATAGCCCACCCATAAATGAGAACCAGTAAGGTGGATGATCATTAATAGCTTTATAACATTCATCATAAAACTCTTGCAGTAATGGACTCATTAGTTATTTCCTCTGAACGTTTGAACCAAAATAAATAGAGATACAACTATAAGTAACTGTCTCTAAAACCAATAAAACAACTAAATGGTTCAACTCATGCTTTGAACTATCGAGTCTAAATTGTTAATGAAATCTCTAATAAGGACACAAGTCATAAGAAAGAATACTATAGATAAAATGAGGTTAGTTTTGTTCATTCAGTATTTAGTCTGTATATAGATGTTTTAGAGGTAAAAGTTAAAGATAGTTTTTAGGTTTGGTTCACTATCTCTGAATAAAAAATTAAGGCTATATCACCAATTAAGGTGATATAGCCAAACCAATTAAGATTTTGGACGGAGGAAAGGATTACTAGAACCAGCAGGAAGAGGATCAACTTCTTTGTCGATTCTACGGAGTTGAACCTCTAATTCAAGAACATGGCTTTCACCAGATTCAAGATCTTCAGATGCAGAAATAATATCTTCAAGCAACTGATTACGTGCTTGGTTCAATAAATTGAACTCGACATTACGAGTATTAGTCGGAAGCTCTTTAATGCTGTCAACAGGAATACCCATTGGAATAGATACGAATACCTGTTCACCATTTACTTCAATGGAATAACCTACGTTTACCCACAATTGGGATTTAGGTTTATCTTCAACAAGAGTAGCAGCAACAGGAGCCTTAGCACCAAATTTCAATGTAGCCATGATATATAACCTCAACAGTTTAAATCAAAGGGACAACATTATTGTTATCCCAACAGAGGCGGAGCCTCATCACACAAACTGAACCAATAAGAATAATCTTGTTGGTTCAATTCTTTTCAAATACAGCAACCAGTAATAGAACGGTTGCTGTAAAGTAACCTATAAAGGCTACTCCAAAAGAAAAGAATGTATTATCAACCAAAGTGGTTAAGTAATAACTCACTATTGTTAGCAATGCTGCTAACAATATGAACCATAAAGATCTAAGCATAATATAAATCTCCAGTTAATAGGGATTACTCCCAACTCAGGCGGAGCCTGATCTTTAGGGGTGATATAGATTTAAGGTTATGTCTAGTAAATATTTAGAGATAAACTGAGGAATTAGTAATGAATGCTTTACAGAGGATATAATGAATAAAGTAGAAATAAGTAGAGAGAAACATAGTTTTTAGTACTGAAATAACAAGTATTTACAGCTTCTCTTATATAGGTTGTAATAAATATTACAACCTAGAGATAAACTTAAGGTTAGAGATAATATTAAATATAGAGGAAAGGGTTTTGTTGTTGTGGAATCCTTTTAACGTAGTTAAAAGGATGGAACAACTATATGATTACTTTACAGGGTAAAGGAATAGATTTCCCCCTAGATGCACCAACGAGTCCCTTGTGAAATATCTTATATCTTGTCAAGTGTTTTGTCTAATCAGTAATATTGATATAGCTTATAAGTAAAACTGATATAGCTATAGAATTAGATAGTTATCTAATAAATATAGTAAACCAAAGAACACTCTCTTTAATGCACTGTCAGAAAGGTGTGAGATGCTTGAGATGATTTAGTTTTAGCGATGAAGCATTTAGTGTGAGGTATTTGAGATGATATTGGGAATAGCGATGAAGCATTTGATATGACGAACGAAGTGAGGAGTATTGTATTTGGTGTGAGGTATTTAAAATACCCTTAGCGTAAGCTAAGGGTATTGGATTACAAGATATTTAAAGGGTCAAAGATGAAAGGTAAGGCAAAGATTAGTGCTGTAATGATTACTAACACTAATGTCGATGGGGAAGTATCCATTACATGGCTCCTATTTAAGAAGAGAAAGGAAAGGTATACAAAACACGATACCCTTAGCGTAAGCTAAGGGTATTATTGATTTATGATCTTGCTTGGACATACGTTGTAATCGTATTGGCACTGAGATGAAAGTCTATTGAATGATGATCGAATTGAAGAAGTACTTGTACTTCTTCTACGAGTTGTAGAATTGTTTGTAATTCTTTAATTGTAATATCTTCTTGGCAGAAGTTCTTGGATGGTACAGTTACAGTGATACGTTTGCTGTTGTAAGCAACAGCTACTACATTGCTGATGGAGTTAGACATAATATTAATTCCTTAAAGAACCAAGGTTATTAGCCTTGGTTCAGGTTGAGTTACTT
>CALAYS010000022.1 GCA_937895515.1 uncultured bacterium | reverse complement strand
TTAAATCAAGCTGACTCAAATCATTGGGAACAGAATCTCCTATATTCCTGAAAATCGTAATTTCATCACGGCCATCAAAAAGTTCGTTTATATCTCGTATAAGGGTTCTTCCCGGAGGCCCGGGTTCTCCATTTTTGCCTGGTTCTCCTTGGGGCCCTGGATCTCCTTTTTTACCATGTTCGCCTGGTCTCCCTGGTTTTTCTTTTATTTTTTCCAAAGCATCTATTCTTTTAGAAAATTCATTAAAATCTGGTAAATTACTTAAATCCATGTTACCACTTGTCTCTACATCTTTTTCTTCAAGAGAAACAATTCTTTTGCCCAAAGATCTAATTTGTGCAACTGTATAAATATAAATTCCAAGAAGAACAGCTAGAAAAATAAAAAAACCAATAATAGCTAGAAGAGCCAACATTAAAAACGATATCTTTTTTAAACCATCACGAAGTTGAAATTAAATTACGGTAAGGCAAAATAGTGTTTTCTATTTCATCAGAAGATATTTTTATCGCATTACTAATGGCATCTTTGGACGATGATATGGAATTTTTTGAATTGTTTGTATTCATCTTGTATGTGTTATGTATAGATTTTTTAGCCATCTCTTCGGCAAGACGAACGTTTCCTTTAAGTGTCTTTAAATGATTCATTTCTTCTGTTATTTGGTTTGCTTCGGCTAAAGCATCTTGTCGTGCGTTTTTTGTAATAGAAGGATCAGATGAATCAGCAATACGTCTTTGATCAAGAAGCATCGAATATAAGTTTCTTATCTTTCCATCGAAAGTAACATCATAACTGCTTTTAAGATCAGTAATTATGGTCTTGAAACGGGAAGTGCAATTGCTATAATCTTCGCTATCAAGAACAGTTTGTCGGATCGATAATAAATTTGCTGGTAGTTTGTGATCTTTAAGATTTTTTGTTCTTTCCAACCTTTGTGTTGCTAATAAATTTTGTTGTATTTTTATATTCCCTTGTTCTCGCTGTTTTATTATGTTAAGTGCGGTGCGCTGTTGTCCTCTAATATTCTTTACTATTGTTAGAAATTTATGGTAATCATTTATTGTATTAAGAGATACTGTAGATGTTATTCCATTTAGCGAAGAGCTATCAGTTTCTCCAATGGAAGTAAGTCCGGCAACATGGTTAGAAAAACCAATTTTATCTGAAGTTGATGGAATAACAGAAGCTATCCTTGTGTTGACACGAGCTTTTTCGTTGGCTAAAAATAATGTTTGGATTTGTTTTGTAGCATTAGTTTGATCTTCAAGACTTTGTCCGTTAATGTAATAAACGGGAGGTGATGGACCATCCATTTTTTCCTTGATGGCAATAACATTATATCCAGGAACGCCATCCTCGCCATCCTCGCCATCCTCGCCATCCTCACCATCGATTCCATCAACTCCATTTTCCCCAGTGCGGCCGTTGTTACCATTATTACCATTGGCCCCGGAAGGAGATGATTTTCCGGGCAGACCATTTGTGCCATGTTGAGGATCAGGAGAATTTTGGCCGTTTGTTCCGTCAATTCCATTGGCTCCATTAGCGCCAGCCGCAACCGAGTTTTCAATAGATGAATCGATAGTAAAACGGAGTAAAAAAGGATATCCAAAAAACCAAAGGAAAATAATAGCAATAATAGCAAAAAAAGTAGCAACAATAGGAATTAAAATTTCCATTTCTCGAATAGGAAAACTTTTAGAAGAATTTTAAGAATGTATCAAAAATCTTTGTGAAAAAATTGCCAACGTCCTTGAAAATATCAATAATGACCATAACAACAGCCTTAATGGCGCTATAAATATCTAATATTTGTTGGCGAATGAAATGATAAATACCTTTTCCTATTTCGATAGCTTTTTTAACAATTTCTTCTCCCAAATCATAAATGGTAATAGAAAGTTCTTTTGCAAAAGCATAAACTTTTTCGCCAGCTTTTACAACTTCAGAAGCGACTGTCTTAGTAACACCAAATAATTTTTTAACAATTTTTATTATTTCAAGGACGATTTTTCTGAAGAAGTCGTAAATTTTATAAATAACCATTTTAATAAATTCATATGTTGGTTTAATAATCTTCTCCCAAACAAATTTTGAAGCTGTGACAATTGGATTCCATATGATGTGTTTGAGAAGATAAAGAAAGCCTTTTAAGATTGACCAAAAAAAAGCTATTAAAAGTTGGCTATGAATAACGAAATGAAATATAACATAAAGACATCCAATTGCGAGAAAAACGTGAACGAATTCATACCCTTGAGGACTTGTTTCGAAATTCATCTTTTTAAGAAATCTAAAATATATGTTTTATCGCGTGGCCAATGCCATCAACAATTTTTACGGGTAGATGAATCATAAACTCGACAGCATCTTTAAGAGAATCAATGACTTTCTTAAAGAAATTAATAATGGTGTTAAAAATTTTCTTAAAAAATCCAAAGACATCATCCATTATTTGTTTAATGTCTTTAAAAATATCTTTGAAAAAGTCGAAAATTTCCGTAGCTACATTTTTTACAGTTGAAACAAATGTATTAAATAGACTTTTTGTAGCACTGATGACTTGATTAAATTTATTTTTGAGATAATCTATCACATGTTCTACTTCAGTCTTCACAGCATCATAAATTTTAACAGTTTCATCTTTGACAGTCATGGCAGCGATTTTAATATCATCATATACTTTTTCCCCAGCATCAATTACTCGAATTACTACTCCTTTGACAGGATCATATATGTCATCGATAAAAAAGTTTTTGATTTTGTCGTAAAGATATATAAAAAAATCTTTTATTTTTGTATAAACCTCAACAGTTATTTTAGAAATTTTTTTCCATAAAATAACTAGGAGTTCTTCAATGCGATAAAAAAAGAGAAATCCAAAAAATAGAAGGGCGATTACAAGAATAGGAACCGCAAAAATAAGGAGACTTAGGATGTATGATTGGGAAAACTTATCTTCGTCCAGCAAAAATTGTGCCATTGCTTATAATTTTATAAGCGATATTAATCTGCTGGAGGAAATGATTCATATAAACTCTCTAAAGAAAAAGGATCGGGTGCTGATTGACAAGATGTTAGAAAAACTCTTTCCAAATATTCATAAGGTGTGCCTGCCAAACTTGAATCTTGACTAATTATATCATAGAAAGTTTGACTGTATGTGTCAACAGTACTTTTTTGTTCGAAGGTATATGCTTCGTTGTTTAAAGTCTTTTCAAATATATTCATTGTTGGAGTTGATTGAACTCTGCTTCTACAAAAAGAAATAAGCATTCTGTATTCAAGATCACTATTTGTGGCTGTAAAAGAAATATTGTTTGTTTCATCATGTTGAAACATTGTGATAGGATCTGTCATCCCAATAATTTGTCCATTTTGATATAAGATTACTGACAGATATGCATCTGGGTATGTGGAGCCACCTTTTTTAACCCATGATATATTCATGGTTGTTAAAAGATTTCCTTTAAATGTATATTTTATAATAGCGGTGCTATCGCCACTAAAGTTTTCGACAACAGCATAACTTGCGAGCTTTTGGAGGATTAAGTTGTCACCTGTGTCTTCGTCTTTTGTTAACGAATTATAGGTAAAAAAAGAATCTCCTGGAATTCCTTTTTGTCCAGGAATACCAGGCTCCCCTTTTACACCATCGAGACCATCAGGTCCCTGATCTCCCGTTGAACCGTCGCTTCCGTGGGAGCCATCGAGTGCTGATGCAGCATCGATTCCATCCTCTCCATCTTTACCAACGAAAAGAGCAAGATATTCTTCGTATGTTAAAGTCGATGGGCCATACTTTTCTTTGTAAATTTCAAATGCATCACGTCCAGGCACACCAGGATCCCCATTAGTACCGCTGGTAGCTTTTCCATTTTCCTCATCATTTTTTATCTCACGATAGAGTGCTACATCACGTTTTATTTTGTAATATGTGTAAATACCCAACCCTAATATAAAAAGTATTATTATCCCAATCCCAATAGTAGTTGCAAATGATGAAGAATTGTCTGAGCCTTTCATTTATTCCTTTTTATATCCATAAAGAGGAATGTTAAATTCAGAAATTAATATATTATTTACATTTTCGTCCTGAAAAAAATTGCCTGGAAAAACTATCTTCGAATATCGAGTCCCATCTTTTGTTGTATAACCCATTTTAACATAATGAGTTGTGTCGCCAATTATAGGAGGAATTGCTGTATACATTCTTTTACCATATACGCTACTAAAATCTATTAAAGTATAATCATATATATTTCCATATACTCCCCCATAAGTATCCCAAGAAAACTCCAAATACAGTTTTTCACTATTTAAGAAATTTATAAGTGGAATGTTTTGAAGACCCTGAAAAAAAATACATACTGCTCCTGAAAAGGGACCAAAATAGTTAGCCATCGATTTTCCCAAAGGATTTATAAAGTCATTTCTTTGAAGTTGGATATAATCAGGCGAAGATATAAGATTATTACTTGTGAGCATTGCGGATATACTAGAGAAATTTTGATTTATGGATTGGATCTCATTGTCTTCTTTTGCGGTTGTTCCTCTAAATGTGTTTTCAAAAGGTATTTGAGGAAATAATGCTTTGGGCATTCCATCCAAAACCCTTTTATTTGTTTGTAACCACGGAACATTTGAAAGACTTAAATCTCTATCGACAACATAATTTATATCAAAACGAGGGGAAATGGTTTTTATTTTTTTAATTCCATTTTGTTCAGAAATACTGCGTAAAGGTGGAGAATTAAAAGGAAGTTCCAACGAAGGAAGAAAAAAAGTATCGTCAGGAGAATTTGAGAAATCTTCAACAATACGGCATGTAAAAAGTCTGTCATTGGGAAGAGGAGGATAGACATTAACGACCAATTGATAGCGACCAAGACCTTGTAAAAGATAACATATTACAGTAGTGCTGTTTGTTTGGATAGTATTAGTTCGAATAGTTTTGATAAAATAAAAATCTTTGGTATTACCAGGACTATAAACAGTATAATTTTGGTCACTATTTCTTGAATCAAATGATGAACTGTCGCCTTGAAATAAAAAGGAATGACGCGTTATTGGGGGAGATATATAAAAAATTGTATCATTTGATCTGTCTTGATCATTGGCGTCTCCAGATCCATATCCTATTAAAATTCTGAGTCTTGAAAAAAAAGATGTGGCTTTGAGATCTGAAATATTGCTAGAATTTGACTTTAAAAAATTAGAGCCATCACTAGTCGGGGGACCAAACCCATATTCTTGAGAAAGAGATTCACCAGCACCAAGAATAAAAGGAATTGTGTTAGTGACATGCATTTGTAACGAAAAATCGTACGTTTCATTTTCAAAGGCAAAACGACTTAAAACCGAATGAGAATCGAAAAGGGGTTGTGTCCTAAAAATGTTGGTAGGAACAACCGCATTGCTTGGCATTCCTGGAGAACCCGATATACCAATCGAACCTTGTTTACCATTGTTTCCTTTGCTGCCACTTCCTCCTGTGGGACCAGTAAAACCTTTTTGTCCATTTTTACCTGGTAGCCCTTTTCTTCCATTTATTCCATCATAGCCGTTGCGTGCAGTTGCACCTAAAATTCCATCAACACCATTTCTACCATGAGAGGCGTCTTGTCCATTGTTGGGAGTTGCTTTTTTCCCTAGTGGTTTAGGATAAAGTATATTATCAAATCCAGCTAAAACAAGGATAAAATGGAGAAGGATAAAAATAACAATTAAAATAACGATAATAGCAATCGATTCCATTTTAATAAAGGACAACCTTTTTACAAAAAGAAAGGGACCCGAAAATAAAATTGATTTTTTACTTAAAAATTGTTAAAAATATAACACTTATTGGGATATCACTATAATAAAAATGGTCATGACCTATACTTCTTCTGGTCGGAATCTTGGTCCTACTTATGAACAGATTTTCCTTCTCTCGGAGGAAGCATTTGCTTATGCAGATATGACTGACGGCGATCTTTATTCTCATCTTCATAATTTGAGAGTTTCAGAAAGACGTCGTGAGCAGGCACTTGCTACTGGTTTGCCCTTTGAGGGTGAGGAAGCGAAAAAATTAAAAAGACGCCAAAAGCTTGTCGATCACTATTCTTCTCTTGCAAAGAGGTGGAGTAGAAATAATGCATTGTCAACAGAAATATTGGGCAAGGCTAATAAAGCCGCTATTCTTCCTCCAGACGAACGAGAAAAAAACTTTGTCAGTCTTCTTGAGGAACTTCACAGGGAATATGAAAATATTTTTAGAGAATTTCCAACGAAAAGTTTGCCCGAAGGCGGTGGATCAGAATCTTCGGAGTAAAAATTAACGTAAATTTTACGGTAATTTTATTGCCTTGTTTGTTCAGATATATGAACACACGCAAAACATTGCCAAAACTTTTCCCATGAAATAATTGATAATCCTTTTCCACTAACTGTATCAGGCGGATAAAGATAATTGTTATCAACATCAGGAATTTCTCTTTTTCCCCATGGATTGTATATGGTCAAAAGATATGTTCCTCTCTCTTTTGAATAGTCTATCCCAACAACAGCATAACAGTGCGTTGGAATAGCTCCAACAGAGGAAACAGGTAAACTATCAGGATATTTTGAACTTGAGTATGTTCGACGTGATGTATTGGCCAAGAGGTGCGCTCCACCTTTAAATTTTTTATAGATTGCAATAGAGTCTATGTGTGGTGTTGAAAAAGAAACATCTTGTTTGTGCAAGACATAATATTTATTTCTTCCACCCACCATTTGCCCTATTCCTATCGTGGCAGCTTTCATTTCACCACATCTAATTATAATATTTTTGACCCAATATGTTGGAAAAAGAAGTTTGTGATTTTGTTCTTTTAGATAAATGTTGTCATCAGAAGAAGCAGTCTGCCATTTAACTTGTTGACCAGCATTAATACTATCAATGGTCATTAGAGAAAGCATAGCTTTTTCAAGAAGAATAAACCAAAGACAAGACATGGAGGAAGCCGCATCACCAATTTTTTCTCTATAATAGGAGAGAGGGACGAAGTCGTCCACATAAAATACTTTACCTGAGAGTTGGATTTTGAAAATTCTTCTATCGGAGGTTTCTTTAAAAAGGAAAATGCTATTTCTAATATCTTCTTTACTCTTTTCTAATGTTTTTGAAAGAGGACGAAGATAAGATATTAGTGCCGACAGAAACCAGCAGCTACCAATATCACCTTGCACTATATCAGTGAAAACGGGTGAATCTTTATCAGATGAATATAAAGGAAACGAAAGCCGACGACAAACTATGGGATCGGTTGTCGAAATCCAATTAATAGATTTTGACGGATCTTTTGTTATTGTTTCTGGAAAAATAAGTGTCATTTTATTTATAATAAATTTAACTATCATTTTTTTTTCGATAATTGTCCAATATTGTAGTGATAATCATTTTCAAGGACATGTTGTAATCGACTGTGATTGGAAAAAGATAAACACACAGTGTTAAGTTCAAAAGTTGACAAAGTTTCCAACCGATATAAATACAAATCTAAGTCTTTGACAATTTTTTCGCAAAAAATGGATTCTAGAACTTCATTGTGTAAATTGTGATCTTTGAAAGATCTTTTAGTTTTGCACAGTTTTTCCTGACGATATTTGATACAACCATCTGAAAATTCATATATTTTTTCTCGGCGAAGCAACTGCTTCAAAGACTCTTTCATTATAACTGTTATTTTCCACATTTCTTTGAAATATAACAAAAATATCATTTGGTTGCGAAACAGCGTTAATAAGTCAAATATATTTGACTTGACTTGGCCAACCGCAGGTTGTTGCTAGCGCAGCTTAAATGATAGGCCATTCATGTTGACAATATTGAAAAAAAGATGAACTATAATTCAGAAGCCCCATATTTTGGTAAAAATAGTCGAAAAACTTTTTCGATTAAAATAAGAGCTAAATCAGTTATTTAGGCTAAATATAAAGTTTTAAATTTTTATAAAATCATGTCTGCTCTGCACGGCCACAATGTTGCCGCTGACCTTCTATTCAGAATCCCTATATTTGAGCAAAATAGTCGACAACCGTAGGTTGGCGAAGCCAAAAAGTTTTTCGACTAAAAATTAAAAATATAGGCTAAATAGGTTATTTTGTCCGAAAGCATTATTTAAATGCTTTCAAAAACTGTGTTGAACCTATCTTTCTTCAGAAATGGTGTTTGATCTAAGACTTAAAATTTACATACCTTTTATCCATTCGAAAAAGAATTTGTTTTAGAAATTATCTGGTGAATTTTAAGCCTTAAACCAATAATGTCGGCGTTATTCAAAAAATAAAAGCTTTCCGGATATGTATAATCAATAGCTCGTATATTATTTTTATTCTCTAAAAATAGAAACTCAGATGATGGAACTTATATTATCACCTGAACTTTTTGAAGAATATAGCAAGATAACCGATTCCAAAGTAAAAGGTTATACCCCAACCTTTGAAAAAGAAGAGGAAGAAGTTGATCTATCCCCACAACTAGAGGAGTGGATTACAGATTACATTTTTTCAAACCCCAATATATTAGATACAACAGAAAGCTCTTTTTACAAAGAAGGAGCCCGACTTGGAATCTCAATTCGACTATTGGTTAAAAATAATGATTCTTTCGAGGATATCTTTCAACATTTTAATATTTTTGATCATAGTTCCATCGACAATCTTAGATCCCGTTTCGAAAGATCAAATCCGATTTTAACTTTTGAACAATTTATAGAAGGTAGACTTGTCCTTGCCGAAGAGCAGGGAAATAGCGCTTTGGTGATCTCAAAATTTGAAAAGTTATTTCAAGAAAGCAGCAAAAAATTTGACTTGACTGATTTTGGCGACGTTTCTGATTGGAATGAGAAAAAAGCAGTTTGGGAAGAAGCTGAAAAAGAAACTTTGCAAAAAATATGTGAACGTCAATTTGGTCTCCTAATGTACTCAATTCACCCCGAGATCAAAAGAGCATTAGTAGGAGAAACCTTTAAAATAAAATCGAGACAATTGTTTTTTAGATGCGAAAATGGAACATGGTCGAATTCATCCGTTTATGACCGTTTTATTTTAAGTCAGGCATCAGAGGATGTCCCCTTTATCAAAGTTTCCCTTTTTTCGGGACCAAAAAATGGAGATGAGATATACAAAATATATACGAAAGTTCAGAGAGATGATATAAATGACTGGGTTAGTAAAAACGAAAATAATATCTTTGAAGAAAGAAAATTAGAGGCTGGTGGAGATGATTCTATCTTTTGTTTGATAAAATTTGATAATGACAGTTCTCAACACGCCGAAGCTACTTTGGGAAAGAATGGATTACATGTGTCAATTCCCTCCTCTTATTCACTTGAAACTGCTGTTGAAAAAACTAAGGAAATCATAGCTAAAACATTCTTGATTAATCTTCATGATTGGGAAGAAAGATCTACAAAGGTTTCAACATATTTGGCGAATTTTCCTCATACACAAGCTTCATATCTTCAGTTTTTTCTTTTGACATCCGAAAGCCCTCCATTTTATATGAAAGGTTTGGTCAACAGTGAAACGACCAGAAAAGTCAGATTATATGGAAACAGTTACTCTTCTTCTTTTTCTGAACGAGAAAGATACATTATTGAGTATGAAACCTCCCGCCATGAATTAATTACCATAACAGGTCCATCCGAAGAAAAATGTATTAGATATTTTGTTAATACATTTGGACGTTTTATTCAGGCATTTTTTCTTCATCGTGATGCTATCCATCTTCTTTTTAATAAGACAATTTCAGGTCTTGAAACATTAGAAGAGCATTTAGAGAAAAAAGGAAAGAAAAAAAAGAAGAGTTCAACAAACGAACCTCATCTTTTGACAAAAAAGAGTAAAATAGAGTACATTAAAAGTTTATTATCAGGTTTTCCAAAAGATTATTCTTCTAAATGCCAGTGCGAACGTCAGCCAATCATATTAACAGATGAGGAAGCAGAAGCTTGGCAACGCACAGGAAAAACCATTTTTACCGAAGAGGAAAAACCGCAGCGACCAAAAGAAATTAAAAGATTTGTTCACAATGGCAAAATTTTTAATTTTGCATGTCCATCAGATGAATATCCTGAGATACATTTGAGAGTCGAGAAAAAGAATGCCAACGGTCAGTACGATTTCTCACCCTGTTGTTTTGATAAACAATGGGTAGAAGGAGATGACGATGAAGTTGTAATGGCAATTTCCGGGGAAGAAAAATCTCATCGCAAAACACAATCACTAACAACAGCAAAGCATGACTACAATGACGACGAGAGTCAAGGACCTGCTTTTTCTAAAAGCTTAAACGATCTTCCACGTTATTCTGAAGCAGATGTTCAAGATTTACTAAAACAAGGTGAATTAACCTCTCATTTTCTGCCTGCTGAACTGAAACAATTCCTAATATCTGTTAGGGATGGCGACTACAATGTCAAAAATATTTCTTTAGGACGGGGCCAAAACAAATCAACTTTGTTAGAATGCATCATAGAGGCTTTGCGATTGGAAAAAAAGAGTATAAGAACTTATCGAAGCGAAATAGCAACCGCAACATCACCAGCTCTAATGCTCCAAGAGACAATAACTGTTCACGATCAAGAATCAGTGTATGCGAGTTTGGGTGATCCAGGACAATTTTTAACATCAAGTCTTCATTATAGAGCATTGGAAGAATTTTTTAAGATCCATTTGTATGTGTTTGTATTAAATCCATATATTCTTGTAGGTGGGAGTGAAGATAAAAATAACTATAATCCAGAAGATGATTTTTATCTTGAGATTCCACCCCATAAAATATTTAGTGCAAAGACTCTTTACAGAGATCGTCCAACGATCCTATTAACAAAAATTCAAGGTATAGAAGAATATGGTCTTATTACGGACAAGAAAGATGGAAAAAGTTTTTTCTATTCTCTCTCTGAACCCATGCATGATATATTTAATTTTTTTTATGAAACCACCTCTGTTACAAATGTTAAAGACCAAAAAAAAATAGCAAAAAATATATATTCTAGAATTAATTGGGAAAATTTTTTCCAAAAAAGCGATATAAAAATAATAGCTCAGGAAGTTGACATTGCAGGTAAAACACGTGTAATTCAATTAAATAATGGAGCTGTCTTAAATATACCACCATGTCAACCCTTAAATGTTCCTCTTATTGAAGAATACTCAGAAATTACTGAAGAGGAATCAATAAAACTATTTGGAGAGCCACATGATTGGGATGAAAAAGGACTTTGGTATGCATTATATGACATTCCTTTTTCTGTTTATGTTTTAACAGGTCCCCATTCTCGTTCAAAGGTTACTACGAATGGTATTCGTGATCAACCTTTAAATATATTTGTTCCGCTAGAAAGAAAAGATCAAGAGATAAGAAAGTCTTGGCTATTCAAGAAATGCAGTTTTGCGTTGGTACAAATTATTCACTGGGCATGGCGATATGATGGAAGGAAAAAGTTTTCCACTTGGTTTCCACAACATGTAAAAATAGATCCCAATCAGCAAAGCGATAATACATTTCCATGTCTTACAATTCAGTCTTCCTTACCTAATGAAAAAACTATTCTTTCAGTCTCAGATGGTTTACGCCAAATAAATAGATGGTGGCCTGAAGTTTTTTCTCCGACCGGAAAAATTGTTTTGCATCCTGTTCTGTACGAACGTCTTCTTGCATTTTTTGAACGTGAGAACGATTTAATGGAGGGATATACAAGAGATGAGATTTCAACTAATCTGATTGGTATTTATGAATATTCCAGCGATTACCCGGCGATGCCTAATGTTAGGATTTTTACCACAACCCAAGGTTTTTTGAATTGGGCAAAAGTTGAAAGAAAGAAAGAGGAAAATGTTGAAATTCACTGTTATGAAAGATTATTGGATCAAATATATCAAAGAGACTCGCCTGTCAGACTTCTTTACAAAGGCTTGTATCCACTTGTGTTGCAAAACACTAAAAGTGGGGAAAAAGCATCCGCTCTACATCTTTCTTACTTGTGGAAAACAGAAAAAATTAATCTCGGCAGATTGGAGGATGTTGACCCACTTCCTGAAAAAATTCTTTCTCAGTATGAAATTGCTATTTTCACGGTTACAAAGACAATGAGTTTCTATATAACAGAGATAGAAGAAGGTAAAACCAGAAATAGATTGTATATATTTAGATATCCGGATGGTTCCTTTGCTTCTATTTTAGAGGATTAAATTGAAGATCTCTTGATTCTTTCTTTCAAACAAAAAAAATGGATGTATTCTCGAAAAAGAATTTGCCAATTGTTTTGGGTGTAGCGGTTGCTTTATTGTTGTCTTTGGGATATAACAATTGCCGGCAAAAGTTAAAGAAAAAGATTAAAAGAGAATTTCCTAAACCCGCAGATCTTTTGCCAATTCTAACAGCTCCCATTCCTGTGGCTGAGGAATTTAAAACAAATGATCACTTCGAAAAGATTGATTCTCTTCCATGCGAAAAAGAATCCCCAACTGATCAAACTTCATACAATTCTTTGAAGAAGAGGTTCTTTTCCGTTTTGGGATGGTAAAGAATATAATATTTATTTAAGTATTCGAAAAAATTTTTCGAATATAATAAAATATGTCGATCAATGATTTACATACAAAAGAACACTTTTCAAAAAAGTTTCTTAACTATTTTCCAACATGGGAGTTGTCATCTCGGGATTTAAATTTTTTTGCGACGGCTATTTTTATACTTACAATTTTGTCTTATAGTTTTCTTTTTTTTGAAGCTGTATCATGCTCATGTTAAAAAATTATATACAAAATACCAACTTCGACATATATTTTTCAGATTTTTGTTTTATTGGACACCATTCTGTTGTGATTAGAGATGGGGCAACGCTTTTGGCTTGTTTAGTTTTAGTTGTAATAATAACTGTTCTTTTTATTTTATCTCGTTATCTAAGTTCTAAGAAAGAAACTGCTGTATAATGTTATATTTTGTAGTTTGCACCTGGAATATGCGTTGTAATGGCAGGCATTTAAAAATGGTGCTTTTGGAGAAAAAGACTTTCTCTAAAATAACTGTTGTTGGTCAAGCTACGCTGTCCGTGCGGCCCAAAACTTTTAGGCTTGGCCAACGGGAAAAACCTAAAGTATTAATTCCCTGGGTGTGACAGCCTGTGTGGCAGTGCCTACGGTTATAAACTATTTATCGAAAATATCTGTCTTCTGGATATAGGTTAGACCATACTTGACTTAAAATAGACTAAGATGAGATAAATACTTTACCAAAAAGGTTATTTTAATTTTCAGTCGAAAAAGTTTTTGGCTTCGCCAACCTACGGTTGTCGACTAATTTACTCAAATATAGACCTTCTGAGTAATAGGTCAGCGGCAACATTATGGCCGTGCATAGCAGACAAGGTTGACCCAATTAAGTTAATCATTGTTTTAAATATTTTGGGACAAAT
>CALAYS010000021.1 GCA_937895515.1 uncultured bacterium | reverse complement strand
CGAAGATGTCACCATGCGTCACATAATACCGCTTTCCGTGGCTTTCATAGATACAGTCTTTCACGATCTTTATATTATAAAAATCCAGGGGAGCCAGATTGTCCAGAAAATCATCATGATTACTTCTAACTATAATCGTGTTATAGTCCTTAAAAACCTCCAATCCAGAAAGCATCTCGTCGATTTCTCTTCTCAATGAATTAGTTCCGTCTATCTCTCTTTGAAATTGTATGAAAGGATCCTTAGATTCGTGATGATTTATAGAAAGGCCATCGAATACATCATGCAGGATCACATTTTCTGGACGTATAAGGGAAAATAAATCTAATGTCCTACTTATCACTCGTTCATCATGTTGGCCGTAGTGTAAGTCCCCTAAAATGATAGCAGCAGCTTTTTCTATTCTTCTCACCACTCCTCTTTCCTCTCCAGCATCATAAGAAACATTAAAATAAAGATCTGTAAAATCACCCTGCTCGTTGGCTGTTACTTGTCTGGCAAAAAATGTATCCTTGTCCTTTATTTCTATAATAACAAATCCTAGCGTATGATGGAATTCACCTTTTTTACCAGCTTTTGAATCTGTATAGTTATTAACTGTACATGCACCGGTTGTCATCATCATCTTGGGTAGATTTCCCTCCAGTACAGGGATAGTTTCCATATGAACTCTTGGAGATCCAAATACGCAAGAGTTTATACCACTCATACCTTGGAGTCCAGTCATAGGATCTACCGCAGTTGGCTGTATCTTAACATCCGACATGATCCACATATGTTTATGAACCTCGTGTCTTCCAGCATCCAGATACTTTTCTATACGTTCGGACCAAGTGTCGTAATTTCTATCAGTGAATACGGATGTTGGATTTTTATATCTTCCAGCTATTATGTGAATATCAGCATTCAAAAAATCAGCATAAGCTTCCATATTTTCAACAAAGGTTTCATGTACTGGTGTATCATTCTGAGCCCATGTTATAATGAATCTTTTTTTCCTCTTATTGAATTTTCTTTCTTTTGCTTTTATAAATTGTGGGGATTCCTGTAGAGCTTTCTCTGTTATTCCTAGCTTAGAAACCCAAGCCTGAACAGTTCTCTCAGATTTACCGAGATAATTTTTAAGCTTTAACATTCTATCGTCCCAAGCTAAATTTCTATCCCAATAAACATCGGAAATTGTTGTAATCTGTTCTGTAGTTAGATCTGAAAATTTCATTAATTGATTTTTGATGTTTAATGATATTTATATCTATTAACAAAACAAAGGTTTCAGTATTTTTCTGAAACCTTTGTCTTTTTGTTGTATATTTACTATAAATTATCGATATCCATAGTTTCTGAACCATCCTGAAGTGCTTCCTCCAGATCTTTAAAGAAATCAAGAATATATTTACACTTCTCAAATTCCTCAGTAGATTCATAATATTTTAGCATTGATGATTCTATCTCATCTCTTCTAGATAATATCTTTCTAGACATCATGCTCTTCTTTCCGTATTTAAGCATACTGTTAAATGCGCTCTCGAAAACATATCTCTGATTTAATCTATTGTTTATTATCATCACTATTATTAAATTCTATTCTCATAAGATTTAGAAGATCTTTACATTTATCATAATCTTCAAATCTCTCAAAAATTTCCATGCATTCCCTTATTTCAGTGATTGATTTATTCTTTCCATGCGTGCTCATTATATCAGAATATAATCTAAGGGATGTCTCATATATCAATATATCTGAACTTTTCATAATATATCTAGATTCATTATATCCAAGCATTTCTCATACTCCTCCCTATCCTCACACCATTTTAAATATTCTTGCAGAAAAATTGGGAATTTCTCACTATATATGCTGCACATGAATATTTGCGAAGTTCCGGGATTGTTTGGATCGTTATCAACCGAAGTGAAAAGTGACGCCAGATCCATATCCTTCATTATTGCAGATTTTACCTCCTTGTAGAAAAGATCTCCAAGATACATACCACTTTTATCCTTTATGTCTATAAAATCTCTAAAAGTACTAGAATCTATCTCCATGATTTTATCCTCCCACTCCAAATATTACTTTAGCAGCTACCGCTATCAGTGCACCAAAAAGAATCCATAGTGCTTGATTTACGCCTTTTTTCCAGGTTTTCATTTCCTGAATATCTATAGTGAATTGCATATAATCGTCATAGCGATCCTGCTCTTGCATTCTAAATCTGGTATTCTCGTTTACCTTTACTATTACGCCATCATCGG
>CALAYS010000020.1 GCA_937895515.1 uncultured bacterium | reverse complement strand
ATCTACACAGGCGAAGACACTCTTTCCCTACACGACGCTCTTCCGATCTCTTCAAAAGGATCGACACCATCTTGTTTTGCTTTTATTAGAAGTTGTCCCAAGGAAGCAAAGTGTATAACTTTTTCATTTAGTTTTTTACCATTTTGCTGTTGAATTTGTTCTTGAGTTTTACGACCTTTTGAAAATAGGTTAAGCATTTGTCTATGGTGAATATCAAAAGCCTTATCTATCAAATCCTTAGAGAGGTTTATTAGTAGAATAACAAGGAAAGCGTAGCGTTTATTATCTTTAAAGTCTCTTAAAGCATAAGGCTCATAACGTAATGCAAGCCGATAAGTCTGACTTAGTCGCTGAGGATGAAAATGATTTATTGAAGTATTTTCAATATCAAGTTTTCTAATATATTCAATCTTTTCTGCAATAGACAAAAAAGTATCAGGTGAAGGAAATCCAGTAGGTTCTTTTAACCAGCCTAAGGGAGTTTTACTGCTATTTTCATTTGAAATTGATAACAAATTGTCCAAGGATTCTTTCTGTAAACTGCTTAAAGAATTACTGACCATATCTAGCAAGTAATTTTCAGACTCTAATCTAGCTTCCCAAACTATTTTTTCCAAGGTAGTTATAGCTGGAAAAATTATTTTATTGATTCTAAGAAAATTTAGACACATAGTTATTAAGTGAGTAGTATCTTCATTCTCAAGACTAAGTTTAAATATATATTCAAAAGTCTTTTTATGTTCTTCATCTGTAAAAGAAGTATAATCATAAGTTTCTCGAATTTCTTTTAAATGAGACCAGAGAGTATTTTCTCTATGGGGGTAGTTTAATATGGAAGAGTAGTTCAACTCTAATTGATTTGCTATATATTTAATTACAGATTTTGGTATAGATTTTACGTGTGTAAATGGCCATCCAGGAAATCTTAAGACAGCAAGTTGTACAGCAAAACCTAACTTATTTTCATCTCTTCTATGTTTATTTATTAATTCTAAATCTTCCTTTGAAAAAGTATAGTATGAACCTAATGCCCAATCTTCTTCAGGTATCTTCATAAAATTTTCTCTTTGCTCCAAAGTTAAAAGTTCTCTGCCTCTAGCTATTTTCAAAATTAATCTCCTCACTTTCAATTTTAATCTCAATAGAGTATACTCTATTGATACAAGAAATCAAACATTGAAAATCAAAGGTTTGCAGCGTCTCACAAGACTTGTATCAATTAGGAGGCTAAAAAATGAGAAAAATTGGATATATTCGAGTTAGTTCTGAGAGTCAAAACCTAAAAAGACAATTACAACAACTAAATGAAATTGGAATGGATATTATTTATCAAGAGAAAATTTCAGGAGCTACAATGGATAGAAAAGAGTTGCAAAGACTTCTTGAAGAATTGCAACCAGGAGATACTATATTTGTAACTGATTTAACAAGGATTACTCGTAGTACCAAGGATTTATTTTCTTTAATTGAACAAATACGAGATAAAAATGCATATTTAAAATCTCTAAAAGATACTTGGCTTGAGCTTTCAGAAGAAAATCCCTATAGTCAGTTTTTAATAACAATTATGGCAGGAGTCAATCAACTTGAAAGAGATTTAATAAGGACAAGGCAACGAGAAGGAATTGAAATTGCTAAAAAAGAGGGTAAATTTAAAGGACGAGTAAGAAAATATCATGATAATCATGCTGGAATGAATTATGCAGTAAAACTATATCACGAAGGAAATATGACTGTTAAAGAAATCTGCCAAATAACTAATATATCACGAGCCAGTTTATATAGAAAGTTAACAACAATCCAATAAAATAAATATTTTTTTTAAATTAAAAAGTCTTTTCAAAGCAGTAATAATATAGATTTTATCATTATGAATAAAATTTAATTTCAGGCAATTTTTCAGTTTAATTGACTTTTGATTAGTGTAATCGTTTAGATTGTTTTCGCTTAATAACAAATTATTACATATAATTCCATTAAACTCAATGAAATTATCATCTTCGTCTGGATTTATTTCATTATCCTTCGCTTCTTCTGTAAGTTGTGATATCTGCTTTAATGGGAAATTATTTGAAATATAGTTATAAAGATCTCCTGTTAAATAAACTGTTTGTATTTTATTTATTTTATAATGGACTGACCTACAGATTGAATAAGCATAATTTTATAAATATTAACCAATTTTATTTACAAATATTCAACTCAGACATATCGTTACAAATTAGTTGGATTCAAATTATTGTTTGTATCAGAGGGAGCATGAGATTAGTTTTCAATCCATTAATACAAAATCATATCTTAGTTTCCAAACCACTGCTCAGGAATGTAGTCGTACATATAAACACCCATTCCGCAACCACCTGGGAAATTAGTACTATCACACCCTTGTGAAGTTAAGAAACTACTCGCTACGGCTTGAAACTGCGGTAAATAATTTCCCCAGCTACCAAAACCATTTTCATCACCACATGAAGCTTGTGGATTGTATTTTGAGGCAACGCAGCTACAATTTGCTCCATCAATACATTGTTTGCCAGAGCCAGCATAAGAACCAA
>CALAYS010000019.1 GCA_937895515.1 uncultured bacterium | reverse complement strand
CAGCGCAGTATTTAGGATTTTTCTTTGCAAAGGTTGAAGAGAATACGAGAGATTTTAAAGAAGCTTATAGAGAGCTTTCAGAAAGTGAGATTTCTAATCTTCTTTTTAAGAGTTATGTAAGAAAAAATGCTTTTATACGTACAAGTATTAATATGGGAGAATCAGCAGTCTATTTAAAGCCTTTTTCGCCTGTTTCTATGGATTATAGAAAGTTGACTGATGAATTAATAATGAAAATTAAAATAAATGGATAATAAACCTAAAATTAAGGGTCTTGGAAATTTAAAGAATGCAGGGTCTTCTTTGCAAAAAAATGCGGAAAAGATCAAGGAGCAAGAAAAAGAGTTTTCTACAGAAAATAACATTGCTCTAACGTTTACTTTAGATAAAAATTTAGTTTTATACATAAAAGAGCTGGTACTCTTTAAAATAAACAACAGTGTAGATAATTATTTCTACAATGAGAGCGACGCTGTAAGAGAGGGTATAGAGCTTTTAGGACTGTCTTCTCCGGTTCCTCAGAGACCAGAAGAGATAAAAAATCCTACCAAACGAGGTAGAGGAGCTAAACAGGACAAAGAAATAGTAAAAGTTACTACTTCCTTTCTCATTAGTGAAAAGGATCTTGAATATATTTATAACTATATCTATCACCAGCAAAAAGGCGGAGGACGTTTCACAAAAGAAGAGTTCTTCGTATTGGTTGTAGAAAAACTAGAGGAGAAATATAGAATAAAAAAAGAGACAAAATAAAATTTTGCCTCCCAAAACATTTTCATGTTTTTTCCTACTGCTAAATTACAAAAAAAAATCAATTATGGAAAAATTAAACGGCTTTTTATGTGTTGTTTACTTTGAATCCGGAAATACCGCAAAATATCACAGTCAATGGAATCCAGCAAAGCTTGCAAGGGCATTAAAAAACCCTTTCCGGTGGATGAAAATTTATATTGAAAAATCAGATTATGAACTGGATAAAGCGAACGATCATAAAACACAAAATTACTACGCAATTTTTGACAAGGATAATCCTGTCAGTGAATTTACTTTTAAACCATTTTATGGGAAATATTTCAAATAATGCATAACATGAAGCCTAATAGCAATTATCTTATACAAACTAATTTCTTTAATCAAACTGTTTTAGGTGATATTTCTGAAATCCAAAAAGATATTATCTACTATATGCAGACGATTATAAATTTTAGAGAACCTAATCCTACAGGAATAGTTGATTTCAATTATCAGGAATTTTTGAGATATAAAAAAACTGAACGTAATTTAACTTACAGTCCTGATGAAATTGCAGAATTTTGCAAAGAGCTAATAAAACTAAACGGGGTTATTTATAATATTCAAACTCAAAATATTGAATTTTTTAATATTATAGACAAAGTACAAGTAAATGAAGCAAATCCGGAAAATTTCACAGTTCATTTTGCATCATGGGGAAAAATATTTTTCTTTGAGAAATATGCCTTGGAATATGCACAGCAAAGCAAAATCCAATATACACAGATCGAAAAAAACATTATTGATCTTAAAGGGGACAAAAAGAAAAAACTTTTTGAACTACTGTCAGCATTCAAAGAGACAGGTGGAGTTACTACCTTTGGGTGGACACAAAAGCTAAGCCCCCATGCTCTATCTTTAAGACATGAAAAACAGGAGAAAGAATTACAGTTTAGAGTTTAAACTCAAGACATTGGAATTATTAGAAGAGAGAGGATGCAGTATGACCTCTTTAGGAAGAGAGCTTGGAGTGAATCCAGACAATATCAAGCGTTGGAGCAAGGAGTTTAAATCAGGAAAATTGACAGGAGCATCTACCATAAAGGAAAAGAGCAAGGAAGAGCTGGAAATTATCCGCCTTAACAAAGAGCTTGCTGACATAAAATTGGAGCATGAAATCTTAAAAAAGGCGGTAAGCATCTTTTCCAGGAGCGGCAGGTAAAATATCGTTTTATAGAATCTCATACAACTATATTTCCTGTTGAAAAGATGTGTAAAGTACTAAGAGTGAGCAGAAGTTCATATTATAAATGGCTTGCTGGGATTCCATCAAAAAGAACATTGTATAATCAAATGTTGAGTGATGAAATCAAGAAAATTTATGCTCTTTATAAAGGCAGGTATGGCAGTCCCAGAATAGCTAAAGAACTGGAATCATTGGGAATAAAAGCCTCTCAACAGCGAGTAGCAAGACTGATGAAGAAGCATTCATTACGAAGTATATTGAAAAGGAAATTTAAGGTGACTACCGATTCATCCCATAAATATCCTGTTGTGGAAAATCATTTGAACAGAAATTTTTCGGTGGACAAACCCAATTCTGCCTGGGTATCGGATATCACTTACATCAGAACCAAACAGGGTTGGTTGTATCTTACCACTGTAATAGATTTATTTGATAGAAAAGTAATTGGATGGTCTCTGAGTTCTACCATGTATGCTAAAGATACGAGTATGGCTGCTTTTAAAATGGCTCTTTCCAATCGTCCATTAATGAAAACGGATTCACTCATTTTCCATTCTGACAGAGGGGTTCAATATGCCTGTAAGGATTTTGTATCTATGGTCGGAAAAAACAAACAAATTATTAGAAGTATGAGCAGGAAAGGGAATTGCTGGGATAATGCAGTGGCTGAAAGTTTCTTTAAAACCCTGAAAATGGAACTTATTTATCAGAATAGATATGAAACCAAAAAACAGGCTGAACTTTCAATATTTGAATACATAGAAGGATTCTATAATACTCACAGAAGACATAAGCATCTGGAAAATAGAACAATATTAGAATTTAATCAACTTATTATTAACAAATTTAAAATCGCAGCATAGGGGCTTGTAAGCTCCCCCGTAACTAGTACGACTAAAATTTAGACAAAAAGTTTAAATTTAGGAGTATTATATATTATGAAAAAGAAACAATTCAGCTCGAATCAGATTTCCAGTATTTTGAAGGAATTCGATAATGGCAGAAGTATAGAAGAGCTTGTACGCAGCTATGGTATTAGCAGAGCAACACTGTATAACTGGCGCAAAAAGTACGGAGGAATGGAAGCCAGTGAAATGAAGAAAGTGA